>CAIYTJ010000304.1 GCA_903929065.1 uncultured Bacteroidales bacterium
GTATCCATCATGGTGCTAAGCTCATGGTTATTAAGGATGTAATCAGGTACATATCCGCCAATTCCTTTTATAACCGCTCTAATTTTAGACATAAAGGTGAAATTATTTACATAAAAATCAAGCTCTAAAAATTTCTTTTAGAGCTCAATTGTAGTTTTGAATTATTTATTTGAAAAGTATAGTTGCATTAAACTGCAGCTAACTTTTCGATAGCTAATTTGCCTCTGTAATAGCCACATTCGCCACAAACTGTGTGATAAATATGAGCTGCTCCACAATTTGAACAAGTTGCTAAAGTTGGAGCTTCAGCTTTATAATGTGTTCTTCTTTTTCTTGCGCGTTGTTTCGAAATCTTTCTCTTAGGATGTGCCATCTTAGTTGTTTATTTAATTGTTTTCTGTTATATTTGGTAAACCGTCCCATCTCGGGTCAGTTTGTACTTCGTCAGTTGAAAAATCGTCATCATCATCGTCTAAAACAAGAGCCAAACCTTCATCATCGTCATCGTCTTTTTGACGTGAAATGTGTTTACGAAGCTTGGAAGTCATTGTTTTATTGCATTCTCCACTTGGGTGAACATGCTTAATCGGAATGTTTAATACGATAAACTCATATAAAAACCAGGCTATATTGATTGCTCCTTCCGATTCAGGAACAATCACAATTTCATCTTCTTCAGAAAATTTGTCACCAAATTTTACCTGAAGTTTTTCTTTGTAACTGATAGGTTGCACCATATCGTCCAAACAACGATCACAGGGAATAATAACTGATCCATCAATCACAAATTGGAGCTCATAAAGTCCTTGTTTTTGTTGAACAGTAACTTTTGCCGAAACGTTTCCCTTTTGAACTTCGGGGCTGTCAATTTTTTTGAAATACACATTGTCTAATTCATACTCATACAATCGTGCTTCATTGTTTAAGTCCTTTAATACAACATTATATTGCTCAAATTTTGACATCTATTCTTCAATTTTAAAATCGTGCAAAGGTACAAAAATATGTTCTATTACAAAATAGTTTCCTTTCTATTTTATCGAAATTAATCAAAAATATGACTTAAAATGGTTTTAGTCAACTCTTTTTGTCTATTCTTGACCGGAAATTAATCTGCATTATGTTTTACATTCTCAATTAAAATAATGCGAAATACCGTCCCAACATTTAATTCAGACTGTTTTACAAATATTTTACCACCGTGATACTCTTCAATAATACGTTTTGCAAGTGAAAGTCCCAGTCCCCAACCTCTTTTTTTAGTGGTAAATCCAGGTGTGAAAACTACTTTGAATTTACGCTTATCAATGCCTTTCCCGGTATCTTTTACATCAATAATTACTTCATCGTTTTTCTTGGAGATATTGATGTCGATTCGACCGACTCCATCCATTGCATCAATGGCATTTTTGCATAAATTTTCAATAACCCACTCAAATAGAGGTACATTTAAATGTGCAAAAATATGTTCATCTGAACTAAAATGACATTGAATAGCCACTTTTTGCGATGAGCGGTTGGACATGTATTGAACAGCATTTTCCAATGTTTCATTCAAGCTAACGATCAATAAATCCGGTTTTGAACCGATTTTTGAAAATCGTTCGGCAATGATGCGAAGCCGGTTTACATCTTTCTCCATTTCACCAATCAGTTTGTCTTCCTGATGGCGCATTTTGAGTAAGTCAACCCAAGCCAGTAATGAAGAAATAGGAGTACCAAGTTGATGAGCCGTTTCTTTCGAAAGTCCTACCCAAACCTGATTTTGTTCTGCTTTTTTTGTGCTGGAAAAGGCAAAGAATGCAACTAACAAAAATATGATAATAACACCAAACTGAACATAGGGAAAATAAAGTAACTGCTTCAAGAACAGTGAGTCATCATAATAAATATATTGAGTTGTTTTCCCAAGTTTTACTACGATTGCCGGTCTTTGAGCTTTTAATCTTGAAATCTCTTTTTCGTAAAATTCCGGAATCTTGGTTTTTGGTTCTTTAATATTGAGAGACGAAATCATTTTATTATTGGCATCAGTCATGATGATAGGAATTGTCGTGTTCCCTTCAATGATTTTCATTACTATTTCGACATTTGTATTTTCGGTTTCTGAAATTGATTGGTGGATAGCTTCAGCCCAGATTTCCACTTTTTTGCGCTCTTCGTCGGCCAGCGAGTTTGCCAACCGGTTTGTAAAAATAGTAGAAGCTAAAATTATACCGGCTGCAATAACAATGAATATCAACTTCATTTGTCGTGTTAACTCGTATAATTTATTGATATTCAGAGCCATTTAAAACTAAATTTAAGTATATATTTTTTTTGAGGAAATGAACGTCAAATATAGCAAAAAAGTATGAAACAAATTCAGATTTTCTATCTGCTTAATTTGTAGTATCTTTGCAAAACTAAATCAATCAACAAAATAAATGCACAAATCAGGTTTTGTAAATATAGTAGGCAATCCAAACGTCGGAAAATCGACTTTGATGAATGCCTTAGTTGGAGAACGGATTTCAATCATCACTTCAAAAGCTCAGACTACCCGTCACCGGATAATGGGAATTGTAAACGGAGAAGATTTTCAAATTGTTTATTCGGACACTCCCGGAGTTTTGAAACCCAATTATCGCTTGCAGGAATCGATGCTAAATTTCTCACGTTCAGCACTTACCGATGCAGATGTTTTACTTTATGTAACCGATGTTTTTGATACCTATGAGAAAAATGAAGATTTTGTTGAAAAAGTAAAGTTGAATCCTGCTCCACTGTTGCTAATAATCAACAAGATAGATTTGATAGATGAAGAAAAACTCATAGTTTTGGTTGATAAATGGAAATTGTTATTGCCGAATGCTGAAATTTATCCGGTTTCGGCTATTAAAAAATTCAATGTTGATGTTTTGTTTAAACGGATCAAGGAACTGTTGCCCGAATCGCCCGCTTTTTTTGATAAAGATCAGTTGACGGATAAACCGGCTCGTTTTTTTGTTACCGAAATTATTCGCGAGAAGATTTTGATGAATTACGAAAAGGAAATTCCTTATTCGGTGGAAGTGGAAGTGGAACAATTTCAGGAAGATGACCGTCTGATTCGCATAAATGCGGTAATTTATGCCGAACGTGATTCGCAAAAAGGAATTTTAATTGGTCATGGAGGAAAATCGCTTAAAAAGGTTGGAACTGAGGCCCGAAAAGATATGGAAGTGTTTTTTGACAAGAAAGTTTTTTTAGAACTTTTCGTGAAAGTGGAAAAAGACTGGCGGAATAAAGATATCAAACTGAAAGGTTTTGGTTATAATTTGGATTAATTTTTAAAATTAAGTGAACTAATTTCAATAAATAATTGTTTTTAATTTATATTTGCATACAATAATATTGATTCTAATTATTTGGACAACAAGTTATTGAATTGAACCATTTAAAAATAAAGTTTATGAAAAATTCATTTGGCATTCTGGCTGCATTCTTAGGAGGAGCATTGATTGGAGCCGCTTTGGGTGTACTTTTTGCTCCGGAAAGTGGTGAAGAAACACGTAAAAAGATAGTGGAAGAACTTGAAAAGCGCGGAATCAGGCTTTCAAAAGAGGAATTGGATGATTTGGTTGAAGATGTGCATTCAACAGTAGGTTCTGAAGTTAAATAATTTAAATTCATTCAAATGACAAACACGAAAGAACCGGTTGAAGATTTTCAACAACTTTACAATGAAGTTAAAAAATATATTGAGCTTCAAACTGAATATATAAAAGTTGAGTTTGTTGAGAAATTGACAATTTTACTTTCTACATTGGTAATTCTAACTGTGGCAATAATATTAATCATAGCTGCATTGTTTTATTTGTTTTTCTCATTGGCTTATGCTCTTGTGCCACTTGTCGGAAGTCTGGCAATCAGTTTTTGCATTATTTCGGGCATTTATGTCTTTCTGATTCTATTGCTTTTTGCATTTCGTAAAGCCATTGTTATCAATCCTTTGGTGAGATTCCTTTCAAAATTATTTCTGACTAAGTCTAAAAATTAAACGTATGGAAATTGTACCTACTTCGCATTCGAAACATAAAAATATTGATTTGGAAGATTTGATAAATCGCAAAGCTGAATTGAGACAACAAATCAACGAGCAAAAACAACAAATTAATGTCGGAACTAAAAAATTGTTGTCATTTGAAACATTTACAAATTATATTTTTGGATCAATTCAGAAAAGCCTTACACTTGCTGATGGTGTTTTACTTGGTATGAAGTTTATGGGAATATTTAAAAAGATATTCCATAAGAAGAAATAAACGATTTTAAATCACGATAATATGAAATTGAAGGTGGAATTTTTTCCACCTTTTTTTGTTCGACTTTTTGCAGTTCAAAAAAAAAATATCGTACATTTGTTCTGAAATAAATGAATTGGAAGTATGGAAAGTATAAAATCTATTTTCAAAATTGGAAATGGTCCGTCGAGCAGTCACACCATGGGACCAAAGTTTGCAGCAGAAAAATTCCGACAAGAAACGCCGGATGCAAAATCGTACAAGGTTCATTTGTATGGAAGTCTGGCTGCAACTGGGAAGGGTCATTTCACCGATAAAGCCATTGCTGATTCACTTTTTCCCATTGAAGTTGAATTTACATGGCAACCTGAAATTGTGTTGCCTTTTCATACAAACGGAATGAAGTTTGAAGCATTTTATGCTGATGGAATTTTGATAAAAGATTGGTTGGTTTATAGTGTTGGTGGTGGAAAAATTGCAGATGAAAATTCGCATCTGGTTGAAAATCATATTTATGAACATCATACTTTATCTGAAATTCTTCCCTGGGTTGAACGTCGCGGAAAAACCTATTGGGAATATGTTCAGGATCAGGAAGAGTCTGATTTGTGGGATTATCTGAATGAAGTTTGGAAAGTGATGCAGCAATCCATTCATGAAGGATTAGATAATGATGGCGTTTTGCCTGGCGAATTAAACCTTCGAAGAAAAGCAGCTTCCTATTGGGTGAAAGCGAAAAGTTACAAGGTCAGTTTGCAAAACCGCTGTTTGATAATGGCTTATGCGCTGGCAGTGGCTGAACAAAATGCGAGTGGGGCAAAAGTTGTAACTGCTCCGACTTGTGGTTCTGCTGGTGTGTTGCCATCGATTTTATATCATTTGAAAAATTATCATGAATTTTCCGATAAAAATATTTTACAAGCATTGGCAACAGCCGGTTTATTTGGAAATGTAATAAAAGCGAATGCCTCAATTTCGGGTGCTGAAGTGGGTTGTCAGGGTGAAATTGGATCCGCTTGCGCCATGGCGGCAGCGGCGTCTAATCAGGTTTTTGGCGGCAGTCCGCAACAAATTGAATATGCAGCCGAAATGGGTTTGGAGCATCATTTGGGATTGACTTGCGATCCGGTTTGCGGCTTGGTGCAAATTCCATGTATCGAAAGGAATTCTTTTGGTGCTTTACGAGCATTGGATGCTAATCTTGCTTCGATGCTTTCGGATGGAAAACACATAATAAGTTTTGATAAAGTGGTGGAAACTATGCGATTGACCGGGAAAGATTTACCAAGCCTTTATAAGGAAACTTCGGAAGGCGGACTGGCAAAAATAGGTAAACCGGGAGCGGATATGTGTTGATTTTAAATCTCATAAACCGTCATATCTTCGCCCAGGATGGTGTTTTCAAAAACTGATTTTGCTTCTGTAAGTAATTCATTTTGATTATTATACCGGGCTGAATAATGGCCGATAATTAGTTTTTTTACATTCGCTTTTTTTGCAATTTCTGCAGCTTGTCGAGCCGTTGAATGTTCGGTCTGGTTGGAACGAATCATTTCTTCTTCCAAAAAAGTAGCTTCGTGATACAAACAATCCACGCCTTCAATTATTGGAATAATTTTTTCGGAATAAGCTGTATCGGAACAATATGCATATCGTCTTGGTAATTCGCCGGCAGTTGTCAATTGATTATTTGGAATAATTTCTCCTTCTTCGGTTACAAAATCTTCTCCCTGTTTAATTTTTGGAATTCGCCATGTCGGGATATGATAGAAATCAATCATTTCGCGAATTATATGACGATCGCGAGGTTTTTCTTCAAATAAAAATCCACAGCACGGAACGCGATGTTTTAATGGAATTGAAAAAACCTGAACAGACCTGTCTTCGAAAATCAATTCATTTTTACGGGTATTTATGGAATGAAAAATTACGTTGAAAGACAAATCGGCGCAAAAATAAAGCAGTTGAGGTTTCAACATTTTTTCCAGATCAGGTTGGGCGTGAATGTGTAAATCGGCAGTACGATTCAGCATGCCAAACGTAGAAATGAGTCCAATCAATCCAAAACAATGGTCGCCATGAAGATGAGAAATGAAAATATGCCCGAGACGATTGGTTTTTAGCCCCATTTGACGCATGCGGATTTGTGTACCTTCGCCGCAATCAATCAGATACTGTTTGTCGCGAAGTTCCAGCATTTGTGAGCTTGGAAAATTTTTTTTGGTTGGAAGAGCCGAACCGCATCCTAAAATGGAAAGTGTAGCTTTTTGCATTTAATTTTATCTGTCAGCCTTTAATAAACCGAAAACAATTAAATCAACAAAACCGCGGTTGTGAAGTTCACCATCTCTTTCAATTCCTTCGCGGGTAAATCCCAAACGATCCGGAATTCCCTGACTTTTTAAATTTCCAGCAGCCGCTTTTATTTGAATACGATTTAAATTCATTTCGTCAAATGCGTAGTCAATCAGCGCTTTACAAGCCCGGGTCATAATTCCTTTGTGCTGGTATTTTTCCGACATCCAATAACCGATTTCGGTTTTTTTATTGTCCAGGTCAGTTTCCTTAAGCCCGATAATACCAACGAGATTATTTTGAAAATAAATGGAGAATGTAACGTCTAATTTGTCTGATAACAAGTAATTTTCTATGAATCGACGTGTGAATGAAAGTGTTTTGGATAATTCGATAAAAGGCAGCCATTCTCCAAGGTATTCGCGTTCCGAATCAATGATGTTGAAAATTGCACTGGCATCATCCAGCCCGATTTCCCGTAGAAAGATATCTTTATCAACAATGATTTCAAGTCGCTTCATAAAATGCAGGTAATCAAAAATTCATTTGAGTTTAACTGTTGAATTCAGTAATGTAAATTAAACTAAGGGAATTAGTTAAACTCGTTTTGATTCGAAATAATTCGTAGATTAAACTCTGGTTTTCTTTTTCAGTTCGAAGTCACGTCCCAGGTATTTTTCACGTACTACCGGATTGTCAGCCAGTTCTTTGGATGTTCCCTGAAACAAAATACGTCCTTCGAATAGTAAATAAGCGCGATCCGTGATGGTCAATGTCTCATCCACATTATGGTCGGTAATCA
>CAIYTJ010000305.1 GCA_903929065.1 uncultured Bacteroidales bacterium
ACATCTTTAAAGTTTCATTTAAAAGAAAATCAAGATAGTCGCGATTAATGTACGATGTGTAAATTAATATTACTAATGATGATATTATAGAACCATAAAAATATACTTGGAATATAAAACGAAAAGCAAATTTATAAGAAATAAATCCTTCTAACTCCTTGTTTCTGAAACTAGTTGCTAATCTGAATAGAACTATAACAATATATATGGAAATTGAAAGGGTTAAAAAACTGGCAAAACTAAATTTTTGAGCTGATAACAGAAATTTTACTGAGAGCAGTAAACCCACGATTATTCCATTTATCATGGCTGATTTAGAAACTCTTGACTCCATTTATTGGCTTTTTTTTAAATTCAGTACAAAAGTACAAAAAAACCGCTATTTAGAAACTATAAAAAAAATAAATCGTTGTGACAAGGTATTATAACCTGTCAGATTGAACTGGTTAAAATCAAAAAAGGTAACCATTTGGTTACCTTCATAATATAGTAAGAAAGGGTCGTTAAATCCTTCTTGTTTTATAAACTCCAAATAAAATAACAAGTAAAAGCATGAAAGTTGAGCCATTTCCAATTGGAAGTGATGGAAGTGGACCCGATGGATCTACGCCGGGATGAGTGCCGCCACCGGTACCATTATTATCACCATTGGCACTTTGTTTTGTTGTACTGTTAGTAGTGTTGGTCTTAGAATTGTTTATTTTTGACGATATGGAGACAAAACCACCTTGCGAAGCAGTACTTTGTTTTGAATCTTTCCTTACAGAATTTATTCCAACATTTCCATTTATGTTTGAAACACCTGAATTTCTATTGAGTAGTAAATCTGATTCATAATAATTACCATCTGATAAATTTTTTCGCATTCCTTTAAATAAGCCAGACTTTAGAATTCTACCTTTACTGTCGAACTTAATCACAAAATCCGGATTATTAATTTCATATTGATGAGTACTTGAGATCAGTCTCGCATTTTTGAGTTTGGCATCTAAATCAACACCAATAGTAGCCAAAGCCTTGCCAGTCGCTTTACTTGTAACGCCAGTGAATGAATTTCTTAGCGGGGTGAACGGAAATGCTAAAATTAAACTCAAAACCGTTAATGCACCGATTAAAACATAGTTAATATTTTTTTTCATCTTAATTAAGTTTTAGCGAATTAATAATTTCTGTGTAACCTTTTCATTATCAGTTTCAGCTTTTATAAGATATGTTCCAACTTGCAGATTTGCTAATGATATAGTTGTTATTCCATGGCTGTTAATCAATGCTTGTTGTAAAATCTTGCCCGTTAAATCAATTAGTGTGAAATGTCCTGTATTTCCAGTAAAATTTTGAATAAATGCGCCTTTATCCGAATTGAATACGGTCAGCTTTTGGTCGGAATTATTAATTGAATTCAAGCCATTCACAATATTCGGCTGTGCAATAATTTTAAAACGTTTAGTTATGTCACCAGATGTAGCTGTAAATGTATATTCTGTACCGCTTGCAGTAATATCAACAGTTTTATTAGCAACAAAATCAACTAAATATACTGTTGAATATTTCGTAGCAATATTTTCATGATTAAATATTAATTTGAATTGATTATCATCACCGGGTTGGAATCCAATGTCGGTACCATTCATGTCATTAACAGCATTGATCTGATAATTACCATCATTTTCAATTGCATAAAGTTGAGTTACTTGTGAAGATCCAAGCATTTTATAACCATCCCAACCGTTATCAAAATTGTTTGTACATGTAGGATCTGTAAATATCCACATTCTATCAGAAAAATGGTTGCCAATTACATCAATTCTGGTTGAAACTGAGATATTATCTACATTTTCAATAGCTTTAGTTCTTTGTAGATCCGTATTTGCAACCATCGACGTTGCTGAATAAGGAATTGTAATCGATCCATTTGTTAGAATTGCTTTAACAAGATAAGCTTGCATTGAAGGAATTTGACCGGGAACACTATTTGCTCCTGCAGTTCCTGGAGTTGAAACCGTATACTGTCCAGGTCCGTTTCCGGGAGAAGAAGACCCACCACTTGACGACCAATCAGTAAACGTTCCAGTATTGTAAAGATAAACTGCTGCTTCCGTATTAGATCCAAAAGTGATCTGCTTTATGTTTATTGCAGTAGTAAATGGATTGCTTAATATGTTTTGACCTGCAAAAGCAGCACCTGAAGAGTAAGTTAATGTTTGACTTATTGGGCTGTTGACTAAATTTCCGGCGAAAGTATACGTTGAAGGATTTTGTTGAACAATTTCATAACCTTTTCCAGCAGTTAGCGTCGATCCGGTTCCTAGGGTTAAAGAGGAACCATTATTTCTTAAAACCCAAACTCCATTATAATCTAAAACACTTTCATCCCATTCCCTCACATAACATTTTGAAAAATCAAATGTAGTTCCGGCTGTCAATGAAGTTACAGGAATTCCAAAGAATTGCCATTTATATTTATTACCTGCAGGATTGGTTAAGTTCCAGTTTGCTTTTGAATACATTTCTACAGTTCCTGCAACCGGGCTTCCGGAAGAGTTTCTGAACATAATTGCACCATTTGCAAGTGAGGAGCTTGATTTTATTATAAGCCCACTAGTTCCTGCTAGGTTAGTAATTGTTCCTGAAACATTCAGTAATTGTGCAGGATTGATTGTTAGTGATTTTCCTGAATTAATTGTCAGATTTCCACAAGTATTTGAAGCAGTGACAATGCAACTACCATTAATAACTGGTTTATCAGTTGCAGATCCAAAACCACCAGTTCCGGTAGATCCCGGTACTTGCTGAACATTCCAATTGGCAGCAGTTTCCCAATTACCTGATCCTGAAAAAATTGGAATATTAGAAAAGCTTGCTTCTTCTGATAAAGCAGTACCTGAAAGATTATTTACATATGCTTTAAAATATATTGTTGTACTTCTGGGTAAGGCCGACACACTGAAGGTAAATACACCTGTTGAAGTTCCTCCTGCAATAACTTTTGTATTGTTTACTGTTACTCCGGAACTAGTACTCCAATATATTCCTCTTTCAGTAATTGTTCCTGATGCTGGTGCTGTAATTGTGCCGCCTAACGTTGCTGTTGTGAGTTTAACTGCTGAAAATGTGGGTAAAATGACATTCTCAAGTAAACATTGTTTTGGATTCAATACATTTGTAGTTGTTATATAGCGGGTTTTTCCCGAATATACACTATAGTCATAAACCCGAAACCAGTATTCGTTTTTCGAACTTGGAACAATTACTGTAACAGAAGTACCTGTGCCATTATAGACTACTTGTTCTCCAGAGTTGTAATTTACATTCGCACTTGGATTATAGTCATTTGCCGGATCTGTAAATGAATTTATAGTATTCATTACAATGATTCGGTTTGTTCCTGTTCCTGCGCTACAATCAATCTTTATTGATGTAGGTGTAATTGCAACCAAACTGATATTTGAAGCCTGAGTAGTTGGAGGAGCAAGCTGTTCTCCTGCAATAACTAAACCTTTTATATATGATAATGCGCTAAAATCCCACATTTCACCTGTTCCGTCAACTGCATTTAATGTGTAAGTTGCAAACCTAATATATATAGTTGGTTGAAAAGAGCATTGAGCCGGAAGACTATAAGTGCCTATGGAAGTTAATGTTGAAGTTAGTGGTGCTAGATTTGATACATCCACCCAAGAAGAATTATCTAAGCTGTACTGTAATTTGAAATCCATCGGTCCGGTTTGGTCAGATTTCATCTGTGCAGTAACAGTGATGGAGTAGAAATCAGAAGTATTAATCGCAGTTGTGTACCAGCTAAGACCTACCGGAGATGCCCAATTATCAGAACTCATGCCTGTGTTTGTATCAAACGCAACATTACCGCCAGTATTTGTATTTAATAAGCAGGATGCATTGCCGGTTGAATATGCTGCAGGAGTATTATTGGACTGTAATGGAAAGTTTACAATTGTTGTAGCAAATAATTGACTGCAAAATGTGAAAATGAACATTTGAATTAAGAGCCTGACTCTTTTTATAAACTTTTTTGACTTCATAGTTCCGATATTTTTGAGGTTTTATTGTTGGTTTAATTTCTTTTTCTTCTAATAAAAACTATGCACTTACTTTAATAAAAATGTACAAGATGCAACTTATCGCTACAAAATTACACATAAATATATTAAACGACTGGTATTTAAGGTTAAATAATGCTAATTTGATTAAATAATATTGGTCGAAGCACTAAATTGTATGGGGATTTCTTTGTTTAATTTAAAAAAGTGCTCTAAATTCAAAAATGTTTGAATAACAAGACTATAAGAATTAGGATGCTATAAAATTTAATAAGATTTAAATTCATGTTATTGGATGTGGGTTAAAAATTAAGCGTGTAGTATAAAATACTACACGCTTAACATGAATATAAAATTAATAAAAATTTAGAAATTGTTTTCTGATAAATATCGTTCTGCTTCTATTGCTGCTTGGCAGCCTGTTCCTGCTGCCGTAATTGCCTGACGATAATGAGGATCGGCAACATCTCCTGCTGCAAAAATGCCTTTTAGGTTTGTGCGTGGTGTACCCGGAATGGTTTTAATATAACCTACTTCGTCTGTATCAATCCATGGCTTGAAAATATCGGAATTTGGTTTATGTCCGATTGCTAAAAAGAAGCCGTCTATATCAATGTGAATTTTTTGTTCATCTTCCTGGCCTTTTCTTTTAATGAGATCAGCTCCCTGAACTACTCCATCACCTGTAAGACCCAGTGTTTCATGTTCAAAAAGCACGTCAATTTTCGGATTAGTCAACATCCGTTCCTGCATTATTTTAGAAGCGCGTAATTTTTTCTTTCTGACAATTACAAAAACCTTACTGGCCAAATTTGCCAGATAAACAGCTTCCTCGCAAGCTGTGTCGCCGCCTCCAACAACTGCCACAACTTTTTTTCTATAGAAGAAACCATCACAGGTTGCACAGGCAGAAACACCAGAACCGGCATATTTTTTTTCATCGGCCAAACCAAGATATTTAGCTGTGGCACCCGTGGAAATGATAATTGTATCGGCTTCAATCGTTTTTTCTCCATCGATAACAACTTTGTATGGAATTGAGGATAAATCGGTTGAAGTGGCAGCTCCAAAACGGATATCAGCTCCAAATCGTTCAGCTTGTTTTCGTAAATCTTCCATTAATTCCGGTCCTGTGATTCCTGTCGGATAACCGGGAAAATTTTCAACTTCAGTAGTTGTGGTTAATTGACCGCCCGGCTCCATGCCTTCATATAAAACCGGTGAAAGATTTGCACGGGAAGCATAAATTGCAGCTGTATAACCGGCTGGTCCCGAACCTATAATCAGGCAGCGTACTTTTTCATTCATATATTTGCTTTATTTAAATTGTCAGTGTGTTAATAGTCTAATGTTAGCACTCATCTTAAATCATTGATAGTTGCACCTTTATATTTGGCAGTATTGAAAATAAAAATATTATCAGTGACATTTATCCCTTTTTGAAAATTCGAAAGGGTTAGGAGGGAAGTACTTCCATTTTTATTCTTTAACTTGATTGAAAACAGATTTCCGGTTGATTTGTTCACCTGAACTTCGATGTTGGAAATGTCATTCTTGATTTTCGGAGTCATTTCGATACAATAATTTTGTTCGGATTTAATTTTTGAAGAAAAACGGATAATACATTTTGATTTAAAACCGGATAAAATAGCCATCGGATTTGTTTCGGAAAGCTCTTTTTCTGTAGGCTCGGTAACAGAAACTTCGTTGTTTTGCGGAACGTAAGACCACTGCGTTTTTCCGTCAAACCATGACTTCATAGCTTCCATTTCGAGGACAAATTTATTTCCTTTGAGCGTTAATGTTCCCGAAGTTGATTGAGGTTGGGAGTCGTTTTTTTCTCTCAGAGTCAGTTTAAAGCTGGTTTTGATGGCATTGGTTTTGGCTGCTGTTAATAAATCCGTCAGTATTTTTTCAGCCTGCGGATTATTTTGTGCGTTCAATAATTGCATTGAAAAGAATAATACAACGAGTGAACAACTAATTTTCTTAATCATAATTTAATGTTGTTTTATTGTTACAGATGCTTCAAAATCTGTTCCAAATGATAATCGTCCATAACCAGTACCTGACGGGCTTTGCTGCCTTCGAAAGGTCCGATTATGCCTGCAACTTCGAGCTGATCGACGATTCGGCCGGCACGGTTATATCCGATGGAGAATTTTCGTTGAATCAGTGAAGTTGAACCTTGTTGGTTGGCAACAATTAATCGTGCCGCCTCTTCAAAAAGAGGATCACGCTTACTCATATCCACTGAGCTGGCATCAATGCCATCACCATCGCCACGAACATATTCCGGCAGGTAAAATGCAGTCGGATAGGCTTGTTGCATTTTAATGTGATTTACGATATTTTCAACTTCTGGCGTGTCTACAAAGGCACACTGTACACGAATCAAATCGTTTCCTTGTGAGAAAAGCATGTCGCCGCGGCCAACCAGCTGGTTTGCACCCGGTGAATCGAGGATGGTGCGTGAATCAATCATAGACGAAACTTTAAACGCCACACGTGCCGGGAAATTGGCTTTAATCACCCCGGTAATAATGTTTACCGAAGGGCGCTGAGTGGCAATAATCATGTGAATACCTACCGCACGTGCCAACTGTGCAATACGTGCAATCGGCATTTCAACTTCTTTGCCTGCAGTCATGATTAAATCGCCAAACTCGTCGACTATTACCACAATGTATGGTAAAAACCGATGTCCTTTTTCAGGATTCAGGTGGCGGATCGTGAATTTCTCGTTATATTCTTTCACGTTACGAACGTGCGCTTTTTTAAGCAAATCGTACCGATCGTCCATTTCTTTACAAAGCGAATTAAGCGTTTCAACCACTTTAGTAACGTCAGTAATAATGGCATCGTCTCCATCCGGTAATTTTGCTAAGAAGTGTTTGTCAATATCACTGTAAATGTTGAATTCCACCTTTTTAGGGTCAACCAAAACCAGTTTAAGTTGTGATGGATGCTTTTTGTAAAGTAACGAGGTTATGATGGCATTCAAACCAACCGATTTTCCCTGGCCCGTAGCCCCTGCAACAAGTAAGTGAGGCATCTTGGTAAGGTCCATCATGAAAATATCATTGGTAATGGTGCGGCCAAAAGCCACCGGAAGTTCGAATTTAGATTCCTGAAACTTTTTGGAAGCAATGATGGAATGCATCGAAACCACTTGCGGATCGCTGTTTGGAACCTCAATACCGATAGTTCCTTTGCCAGGAATCGGTGCAATGATACGAATGCCTGTTGCAGCTAAACTGAGCATAATGTCGTACTCAAGATTCCTGATTTTAGAAATGCGAATACCAGCTTTCGGTACTATTTCGTACAAGGTAATGGTGGGTCCGACCGTTGCTTTGATATTATCTATTTCAATTCCAAAGTTTTGAAGAATGGTGATAATTTTGTTTTTGTTCGCATTTTGTTCCACCATATCAATCTGCGTATCATTATCCGTTCCGTAGACTTTCAACAAATCGAGTGTTGGCGGATTGTAGTGTGACAAATCGAGCGTCGGATCATATTTGCCTAATTTTGCAACATTGTAATACGGATCTTCACCTTCGGAGTCGGTTATTTCCAGTTCAACGGCATCGATTGCCGTGTTTTCTTCATTTTCTTCCGGTTGTTCAATTTCAAACGGAACATCATCCGATTGCCCTGTCTCAATAATCAATTCTTCCTCGTTTTCGTTCCCTTTAATAATCCAGTCTTCGGGAATTATTTCCGTACCAACGGCAACGGCAGGTTCTGCATTAAAATCATCATAACTAAATGGCTGCGGAGCAATTTTTTCTACTTTTGGTTTCCTGGAAAATAATCTTTTTAAAAATGGAATAGTTTGTCGCGACGCA
>CAIYTJ010000306.1 GCA_903929065.1 uncultured Bacteroidales bacterium
CAACTTAGATTTTCCTACCGGAAAAGTAAAAAGTGCGACCGACCAGATTACGGTTCGCTTGGCAGGTAAATTTACTTCTGTGGAGCAAATTCGCAGTTTGGTGGTGGCTTCATTGCCCAACGGTGTAAGCATTCGATTAGAAGATGTGGCGGAAGTGCAAGACGGTGTGAAAGACCAAAAAACCATTTGTAGGTTCAACGGATTAGATGGTATCGGGCTAAGTAGAGTCTGTCTATAAATTAAATTTAACTCAAATAATTTTGTTATACCATTAATATTTAGTACTTTAGCTCCATAATTAAAACATAAAACTATGGAACTTTATAACGAATTGAAGCTGCGTTTCGACGATCCAATTTGGGCATACAGCCCAGAATTAGCACTTTTTGACATTTTTCTTGCAAGACATCCCGAAGTTGTGACAGAAGTCGGGAAAGATGTCCTAAAACTCGTTAAAAATAACGGGAAAGGGCGTCAAGATTCTCCCAGTGTGGAAACAATCCTTCGTGCTTCAATTTACATGACCATTGAAAAATTATCCTATCGCGACTTGGAAAAACACATGTATGATTCGAAAGTCTGTTTTCATTTTCTTCGCTTGGAAGAGGATCGTTATTACAGTTTTACTGTCATGCAGAAGTTCATTTCAGCTATCAAAGAAGATACAATTTTGCACATAATAAAGAAAGTCAACCAGTTAGCAATATCCGAGGGCATTGAAGACGGAAAGACCTTAAGCTCGGACACTACCAATATTCAAACCGATGTGCATTATCCTACTAACAATGCATTGATTTATGACTGCATCAAAACAGCACATCGTTATCTGAAAAAGATAAGAAAGGATAAGTCAGACCAAGACCGGCTGGATAAGATGCAAAAAAAAGCCAAAGAGTTGAATTACAAGATAAACAACACAAAAAAAGACGATCAGCAACAGTTATTTTTTGATTACATGACCATCTTGTCAATGCTGATTGCCGAATCAAAAGACACTGTAAATCGCTATCCTGCCACCAAGCATGTTATCAAATTATCAAAATTTCTATCTTCATTCGACAAAATATTCAATATGTCATTTAAGCACCAAATACTGTGTGAAAAGGTGCCTAATGCAGACAAATTATTCTCTATATTCGAACCACACACTTGCATTATGGTAAAGGGTGAGCGAAAAATTGAATTTGGACACAAAGTACTAATAACCAGAGGAAAAAGTAATCTAATACTGGATCACAAAGTTTTTGAAGATGTGCCAGCAGATTCCAAACTTTTGCTTCCAAGCATTGATAGAATTATACAAAATTACAATGTAGAGCCAACCGACACATCCAACGATGGCGGCTTTGTAAGCAAAGCCAATATTGAGGGTTGTAAAGAAAAGGGATTTCTCAACATTGTTTTCACCAAGATAACAAAGAGCATTCAAAACATCGCACAATCGCCTGAAATAGAGCGCCAATTGAAAATGTGGAGAGGCACAACCGAGGCTGTTATCTCCAATCTAAAACGAGGTTTTGACATCCAACGCGTACTCTGGCACGGTTTTGAAAAATTTTCAGCCAAGATAGCGTGGAGCGTTTTAGGTTACAACTTACGGGTTATAACGAACCGATTATTCGATTAAGTTAAACGCGTTTTGTGTATAAGTGGTTGTAAAACGGCAGGGATTGCTATGTCTAAAAGTGACCAAATCCGCACAAAAATATGTAAATAAAATATTGTTTTGCAAATATATGTAAAATCTGATTTTTTGAACAAAAAATCCCTCTTCAAAAAATGAGATTACAATTGCAATTTCTGAAAATATGCCACTTTATGGACAGACTCTAATTAGCAATAATGACTCAAACAACATGCACCATTTGTACATCAACCCTACTTATGTTGTAAAAAGTAATGTTATCGTTTTTCATAATTCATATGAAATTTGCATTATGAATGCAAATAAACAGATTAAAAAAATTTATTTGTCAAAACCAATGATCGGGTCA
>CAIYTJ010000307.1 GCA_903929065.1 uncultured Bacteroidales bacterium
GATAATACCGCTGCTGGGGGGCCAACCACTGGTTACTATTTTAATGATAATGCTGATTCCTGCAGTGGTCAAGAGATAGTCTTGTACAATGCAGGATGAGCCTGAAGGAGGCCTCGATTCGTAGGGAGAATGAGCCTGAAACTGGCAATGGTTTCTACACAAAAGAGCCTGATGTCAGAGTGGTGATTTCTAAAATAGTTGAGCCTAAATAAAGAGAGAGTCATACTATTGGAATGACAATCACAATGCATGACTCTCAGGTCACAACAATAGAAGATATTTTAGGATTTCTCAAGTTTGGCGGTGAATTCAGACAGCAAAATCAGAAGGAGGCCTATGACTGGACAGAAGAAACTTTAGTCAAATTCAAGTACGCTTACGACTTAAATCGGGCAGAGAAAGGACTGCTAAAACAATATATTGCTAAGGTTACAGGGTATTCTCGGGCACAGGTAACACGGCTTATTAGCCAATACGTAAAAACTGGGAAGGTTCAGGCTCATCATGGAGACAGGCAAACTTTTGCTAAGAAATATGGTCCGGAGGATGTTAAGCTTTTAGCGCAGACAGATGAGTTACATAATTTTCCTAATGGCTGTGCGTTAAAGAAAACACTGGAACGGATGTATAAAGTTTTTGGGCGAAAGGAGTTTGAGCAATTAAGCAATATTTCAGCTGCCCATATTTATAACCTAAGGGCTACAGCAGAATACCAGAGAGTTACCAAAAACTATCAAAAGACCAAGCCGCATGTGGTGAATATTGGTGAACGACGAAAACCAGACCCAAATGGAAAGCCTGGCTATTTGAGGGTAGATACCGTTCATCAGGGCGACAAAGATGGCGAAAAAGGCGTCTACCATATTAATACAATCGACGAAGTAACGCAGTTTGAATTTATCGGGGCTTGTGAAAAGATCTCTGAGGCGTATTTAAAACCATTATTATTAAGGCTGTTGGATGAATATCCTTTTCAGATTATAGAGTTTCATTCAGATAACGGCTCGGAATTTATTAACGGAGTTGTTTGCGCGCTGCTAAACAAAATGTTAATCCAGCTAACGAAGTCGCGCGCTCGAAGGACTAATGACAATGCTCTAATCGAAGGAAAAAACGGTAGCATTGTAAGAAAATGGGTAGGTTATGGGTTTATTGGCCAGCAACATGCCGGACAGATTAATGATTTTTATTTTGACTATTTTAATGAGTATCTAAATTATCACCGTCCTTGCGCTTTTGCTATTGAAATAGCTGATGCCAAAAAGAAAGGAAAAATAAGAAAAGTTTACCGGCAGCAAGATTATCAGACGCCTTACGAAAAACTAAAGAGTTTGGAGAATGCTGAGCAGTATTTGAAAAAAGGGATTACCTTTGAGCAATTACATAAAATGGCCATCAGAATTACGGACAATGAAATGGCCAAGTTAGTCCAAGCGCAATTGTTAGATCTGAATGAAAACATACTGAAAAAAGTGTTTGCCAGCAAAAGCCAGCAACCGCAGGTTTTGCAAAAATTGGGCTAAATTCAAAATCAAAGAAAGGAGTATTTTAAGTTATTAATTTCTATTAATTTTAAGTACGAATTTGGCACCAAAAAAGAAGCTAAAAATTAGGCCTTAAAAATGGAATCCGTAAAGAAACTCTATTTTATAAGCATTAATAGCAATTATTGTTTGAAGGACTTATGAAGTGAACGACAAAAAACAGACAAAAAACATCATTTCGGAGGAGATACTATCTGGAAGATTGGAAGAACCAAAGATGAAAAAGCTCGGCGGCAGGCCCAAAAAGCTTAATGAGGAAAAAAAATTGCTAGCCAGAAAGCTTTATGATGATTCAAATAACAGCGTTAAAAGTATTTGCAATATTCTAAGAATTTCAAAGCCAAGTCTTTACGCTTATTTGTATGATAGACACAAGCAATCGGTTTAAATAAAGTGTCTTGGAGTAAAAAATAATGTACTGCCTTAAAAAAATAAGATTCTATATTCTAAAGGGTAAGTGTTTATAAGCAAAAGCCAGCAATCGCAAGTTTTGCAAAAATCGGGCTAAATTCAAAATCAAAGAAAGGAGTATTCTAGGTTATTGATTCTTATTTATTTCAGGCTCATCTCTTGACTGGAAAATACTCAGCGGCCTGAGTGTTACTACTCAAATTTTGGTGAAGCGTGGTAAAAACGATTTTCACCGGGGGTGAGTTTGTTTTAACCCTCGTGATCAGATTTTTTGCGAGTGCTTGATTTTATTGGGGGTTCTAGCGAGAACGCTAAAACACCCCAATTTGAGGTGTTTTAGGAAATATTGGTAGCAAAGTTTTAGATGGAATTAATTTTAGTTATGAGAATTTATCCAGAGTTTATTCTGTTCAACATTTTTCTGTATTTGTAATACAATTTTGCTTAAAGATTTTCCAGAATTTTGTTTAATAATGGAATTTCTTATTTCTCTTTGTAATTTTACACAATCA
>CAIYTJ010000308.1 GCA_903929065.1 uncultured Bacteroidales bacterium
ATTTTATTCTTGTAGTATTTGGAATTTTATTCACCGAATGTAATTCAGACTCTAGCATTACTGAACCTCCAAAAAAATTATCTGAAACGGTTTATGACAATTCTGGAAATATTTACAATACAATTAAACTTGGAAAACAAACTTGGATGACAGAAAATCTAAAGACTAAGAAATACAATGATGGAACGCCTAATAATGCCGTGATTTACAACAACAAAACTTATTATAAATTTGAATGCATCTATTTTGGAAGTAAACTTGTTCCGAATGGTTGGCATATACCAACTAAAAATGATTTGGAAATATTGATAAGCTATCTAAATTCCAATCAAAGTTTTATTGATATAAGTACTTTTAATATTGGTACAGGATATATGAATAGCTTTACACTAAATCCTAATTTACCTTATGAGTTCTTGGATCCAAACGTTGGGTACTTTTCTGCGGATTACAATATTGATTACAATGGTGGGAGTCAGTGGTTGGTAATTATGTATGATACAAATTCAGATAAAAAATTCGCATTAGCAACTATGTCGGCAGCTGAATATATGTCTATACGATGTATCAAAGATTAGAACGAGTCTTGACCAAAAACTTTAAAAACATCGATATAAATACTTATCTTACAATAAAAATTGAAGAATATTGAGTATCTTAAGGCAAGAAAATCTATCAAAAAAGATACGATAGAGAGTCAATAGGAAATCACTTATTCATGATTCGTGATTAAAGCTAATTTATTTTCTTCATATAATTGTAAACTAAATATTAATTGTAAATCAATGGATTTGTTACTAATTATAAGCTGTTTCTGTGGAATAACTCTACTGATAATCGTAATTGGAATAATTCTGATACCTTCTGACAATGAATATATCCGCAAAGCTCCATATACACGTTTAGTGAACGAAGTAATGTGTTACACTGGCGGATTATTACAGCAAAATAATATCAAGTATTTCCCTCATGTTGAATTAAGGTATTACAGGAACAAAAAAAGGAATGGATTACACTTATCTGAAGGTAAAATCATCATTTACACAAAATCCCATACTGATGTAACACAATTAATTTCCACAACTCTTCATGAAATTGGTCATCACTTCCAAATGAAGACCGACCCGAAAGAATTCAACATGTATAATGACTATTCAAAGAAATTCGGTTATGAAAACAACCCTTGTGAAGTCTATGCCCGACAATTTGCATCCCAACATTTACTGCCTTGTATTGATTATTTACTTTCAAAGGGGGTGATCGAATAACAATCTACATCCAACATTTTCAACGAAATATATCATACTATTCCTTATTTTCACTATATAGATTTGTCGTAGTCAAACTATTAATTTGCTAAACGATATATTTGGTTGATCATTTTACTAATCAATTGACTGTCTGTGATTAGTTCTCTTGAACTGTAATCCAAAAAGAATCTATCAGGATTATCCCCGCAGTGAATCACTCGCCATTTTTTTGTCGTAGCCAAGATTGCGCATTTCCGATCTGAAGATGCGCTAGATCTGCACATATAGCAAGTGGCGAATTAACACTCACCCAAAATGTAGTGAATTCCGTTCTTGGGTTCAATGATGACGGATTCATCAACATATAACAACTGGCGTTTTACGGATAAATGTTAACGTCCCAGATGCGAGATTTTCCCGTCATCTCCCAGGGAAGATGTTGGAGATTTGATATGTTCCTGAAGGATCGTCAGACCATATTAGTCCAAAATATCACATCTGGATTTTTTCGTTAATTCCCTAGTTGTTAGTTCTGCGATCAGGACCCCCTTCATCGAACTTTCATACCCCATTTTTCATTCTGCACTCACAAAAATTTCTGATTAAAATTAAAGTTATTTAGCGCCGAATATTTGTAAATATGATTGAAATTGAGTACTTTAGCTATATACAAAATCATAAAACAATAAATTATGACACCTCAAAATTTAGCTAGACTCAGGAACAGATATGATTTAATTCTGTTCGACAGGGTTGAAAAACTTTATGTTGGTTTCAAACTCAATGCTAATGAAAAAATGATATGCTGGAAACGAATGGTATCCAAAGACCGTAAAAATTGGGTTTGTTGGAACGAATATCTATCATTGAAAGATGTTAATGGTATTATTAATGAGTTGAAGAACAAAACGAATCGTAAGAATTTAGCAATTGTAATAATATAAAAAGTAACAATTAAAAACTTAGAAATCATGGGACAGTATTTTAAGGTTTGTAACCTACAATCAAGAGAATGTGTAACCTGCTGGGATTACAACGACTTTGCAAAACTATTAGAACATTCGTGGATTCAGAACCGCTATGTGAACGTTGCAGAAAAACTTATATCAAAAGGTGGTAAATGGTATGGACAACAGATTGCTTGGTCTGGCGATTACAGTAATAATGAAGAAGGTGAAAGTGAAAACCTTTATGACATTTGTGGTCGTAATGTTATTAAACCAAAGTTCGGGAAATACAAGTACTACCGTTATCTTATCAATCGTTCAAAAAACTTATTTGTCGATTTGAATAAGGTTCCTGTTAGCAGTGTTTATGAAGGAATTGAATATAGACTTCACCCACTACCACTTTTGACTTGTACTGGCAACAAATCGGGTAATGGTGACTATTATGGTGAAGACCTTCAAAATTTGGTTGGTAGCTGGGCACGTAACATTATTGAACCTACCAATAAAAAACCAACAAGTGAATACACTGAAATTATCTTTGATTTAAAGTATTAATCTAAATCGTATCAAAATGGAAACTACAAACACCAATCAAGAGGACTTGGAAATGGCTCAATACATTATGAAGGTATTTTCAATGAGAAAAATTACTTTAATGAGTTGGGGATTCAACGCGCCAAAGGTTATAACCGATGGGGTACAATTTGATGTAAACGGATTTAAACATTCAGGTTTGGTTCAAGTAATATACCAACACGGATTAGACCTTTTCAAAATCTGTTTACTTTCTACTGAAATGGAACTTGTAAAAGAAGTAACCGAAATCTATTTTGACGAGTTAGTTTCAACAATTGATGAGCAAGTTGAAATGGTTGAAAATTATGAAGTCAGAGTTAAACAAGAATACGGAAATGTTCACTTATGATAAAAGTGAACATTTCATTGAAAATCAACACTTTATAAATTTTCGACTACTAAACACAAAACAAAACATTCACTTTTTATTCAATCTTATAAAACTGAACATTATGTCAAAGAAATTTTCCAATACTACCGCCGATTATTTACAGTGGCAAGAAATGCTAAATTTAATCCGCAAACTGTACAATGATGAAAAATACAAAATGAGTCTGTTTATTTCCATTGGTTCATTTTGGGGACTTCGGGTAACTGATATTTTGAAATTACGCTGGGAAGACATTAAAAATGTTTCTGAATTATCAATCATAGAAAATAAGACTGGCAAGACAAGATTAATAAGGGTAAACCAGCAACTCCAAAAACACATTTTGGATTGTCATCAAAAGATTAATCCATCAAACCCGAAATCACATATTTTCTTATCACAGAAAGGTGGTGTGTACACAATCCAACGCATAAATACTATTCTAAAAGAAATCAAAACAAAATACAAGTTGAATATCAAAAACTTTTCAAGTCATACCTTGCGTAAGACGTTTGGGCGACAGGTGTTCAATGTTAGTGGGGAAAATTCGGAAATGGCATTGATTAAACTTATGGAAATCTTTAATCATTCATCAATGAATATAACCAAACGATACTTAGGGTTGAAAGAGGAAGAAATTAAAGAAACGTACGACCTTTTGACTTTTTGAAAAAATCATTTAAAAACAAATGAAATATGGATGCAATCGAATTTATAAACAATTACCAATCCTATTTGGAAGAAATAGAAATGGTAATTAAACCACAATACCAATCAATAATTAGCAAAATGAAGGAAATAGACCCTCACGACCTTGTAGTACCTGAATCGTGGTTCTTGAGTGAACGGTCTGCACGTGGTTATGTTTGGTCAATGTTTATACGAAGAGTCAAATTGTCAACTGAAAAAAGATGAAAATCAGACAACTATCATGTATCGAACATACAAACAAAGATGATTTGGGAAATAAAACTTCTATCGAAATCTACGATGAAAATGTAATTCGGTTACGCTGGTCAGTCATACCTAAACGAAACAAATTTTTTGTTGACGTTTTGTTGAAGGATGGGAACTGGCGTAATCTGATTGTAATAGTTGAAAAAGATACCAATTCAGGTTTCCAATTTTTCAAAGAGTTCGATACAACAGAAAATGAATGGTCGGATAAAACAAAGGAAATGATTGAAAAAGTTAGCACGGAAATAGAAGTGCTAAAATCGAAAAAGTGGTTGTAGAAAATCACTTTTTTTGATCTTAACTTCAAAGAAGTTGCAAGGGGCATTTTAAGGTTTTGGATAGATTTGTTTATGAATCAGGAAGTTTGGTGTTGATTTTTACGTCAAGATTACAACTGAAAGTCACAAGCAGCGTCGAAAGCATGTTAAACCAATTATACATCCTGCCCTGCTCCCGACCTGCCTGTCTTCCTGCTCCATCGTATCCCCCCTTATATAGTGATAATCTAAGGTAAATACTCTGCTCAGTGACGAACGCGAAATATTTTCTGGTAATTTTTGTTGGTGGATGAGTGTGGGTATAATACACACAAAAAATTCTGGGGAAAAAATAAAAATTTATGGACTCGTTAAAACGTCATCATTAATAATATAGAAAGAATTTTCCATTA
This sequence comes from uncultured Bacteroidales bacterium, assembly GCA_903929065.1. Lineage (GTDB taxonomy): Bacteria > Bacteroidota > Bacteroidia > Bacteroidales > Paludibacteraceae > Paludibacter. The sequence continues at coordinate 4,774 of CAIYTJ010000308.1, forward strand.
ATAGATATAAATCAGTGATTAAACAGCACGTTTTTATTGTCTTGTTTAAATTGAATTTATGTGCAATTATTACCTTGCAAAAATGATAAAACAATTGTTTTGGGATGACAATGGAGACTTGGAGAGCAAATTGTGTTTTATTAGTTTAAGGTTTTTTGTAGTTCAAATAGCGGAATGACTTTGTATTGAAACACATTACAAAAGTGCGACAGCAGGCGGCTGTCACGCTTTAGACCGGGATAAATCTCCGTGAAAACGTCTTTTTTGCCTTTTGAAAAAATTACTTTGTGATATTTTGCAACGCTCGGCATAGCTTGAACGAGTTTAGCTCTGCACTCGCTTATGCAAAAAGTGTGACAGAAAAAAACAACAGAAGGGTTGATTGTGCGGATGCCGACAAAAAACAATAACTATCAGGTGAAACATGACCGCTTTATTCCGATCTCTATTTCAATTTGATTTTATTCAATTTTCCTCAAAGAAATAGAGATTAACATCATAGTTACGAAAAATACCCTTTGGTTGCGGTGTTTCGGTTGCGGAGGGCATCAAAGCCTTTGCCATAAAAG
>CAIYTJ010000309.1 GCA_903929065.1 uncultured Bacteroidales bacterium
ATCTTCAAAATTAAAATAATCCACAAAAGTAACCCTTTCTTTTGAATCTGAAAGAGTATAAATAACGTAAAATTTAAGGTTCTGTTCATTGGCAATAAATGTACATTGTCACATAAATGAAAACTGAAATCAATGCGCTGTTTAATAGGTTTGCATTTTTATTCATAATAACACTTAAATGTGTAAAAAGTCAGAATTATCCAAAACTTATTTTCTACATTTGCAGGCTTTATTTTTTAAACAATGTGTTCCAAATTTGAAATTATTATATATTTATGAAAAAACTTTTTACACTCTTTCTCGTTTTCATTACCATCCATGTTTTCGCTGTTGAACCTTCGGGTTATTACAATACTGCCGTTGGTAAAATAAATGCTGCTTTAAAAACACAACTTAGTACTATTGTTGAAGCTCATACCGAAAGATCATACGCCGATTTATGGACTGATTTCCAAACCACCGATAAACGTCCGGATGGAAAAGTGAGGGATATTTATTCCAATACCACTAATTATACTTTTGTCACCAATCAATGCGGGAACTATTCAGGCGAAGGCAGTTGCTATAACCGCGAACACTCATTTCCAAAAAGCTGGTTTGCTGAAGCTACACCTATGTACACCGATTTATATCATCTCTATCCATCCGATGGGTATGTAAACGGCAGACGCGGAAATGATCCGTTTGGCGAAGTCGGAACGGCTACATATACTTCAAACAATGGATACAGCAAATTAGGAGCAAGTTCTTTCCCCGGTTATACAGGTGAAGTCTTCGAACCTACCGATTCCATGAAAGGCGATTTTGCCCGAACTTATTTTTATATGGTTACTGCCTATGACGATAAAGTGGCCGGCTGGTCTTCTCCTCATTTGGCAGGCAACAGTTATCCGGCTTTTACCGATTGGACCATTGCCATGTTTTTAAAATGGAACAGCGAAGATCCTGTCGGACCGAGAGAGAGAGCACGTAATGAAGCCGTTTATGGCATCCAACACAACCGCAACCCGTTTATTGATCATCCCATATTGGCAGAATATATTTGGGGTTCGCATAAAGGCGAAGCATGGTCATTGACAGCAGGGGTCGATGCAGTAAAAATCAATTTTACCCTTTCGTCAAACATGGTTCAAAACGAGTTAACCATTCAGTCTGACGAAGATAATCTTTCATACGCAGTTTATAACGTTAGCGGAAGACTTTTGATGCAGGACAAATTGAATGCATCTAAATCTGTATCGGTTAGCCGACTTGAAAACGGACTGTATCTAATCCAATTAAATTCGGGTAACCGCAAATCCATTCAAAAATTTATTGTCAGTAAATAAAAGATTATAACTCAGTCATTCTAAAGAGAATCTGCAGAGTAAAATAAGCTGCAGTTTCTCTTTTTCTATAGTATACCACCCTTATTACCATGAAAAAAACACATTTATTACTCCCTTTTTTTATATTTCTTTCACTTGCTGTCTTTGCACAGATACCTGCCGGATATTACGATGCAGCCATCGGTAAAAAACAGGCAGAACTCAAAACTGCCCTGCATTTAATCATTATGAAAGCTACTCCTCCAGGCTACGGAAGCGGAGCTTCAAGCACCTGGGGAGCTTTTCCAAAGACGGATGTTCGCCCCGAAGATGGAACTGTCTGGGATATGTATACCAGTAATCATGTGGCATTCAACGGTACTTCGGCTGCAAGCGGTATGAATATTGAGCATTCGCTGGCCAACAGTTGGTGGGGCGGCACCACCGGACAAACTTACAACGATTTGTTCAACCTGAATCCCTCAAACAGCTCCGCCAATTCTTCAAAAGGCAGCTGGCCTATTGCAGTAGTCGATGGTACTACCACTTATTCAAACGGGGTTATTAAAGTTGGAAAATCAAGCAGCCGACCGGGTGGAATCATCGATGCCTGGGAACCTGCCGATGAATACAAAGGTGATTTTGCCCGCTCATACATGTACATGGTAACCAGTTACGAAGATTTTTCATCCAAATGGACAGGCAACTCTGTCAATCAGCTGGACAATAATACCTATCCGGTTTTCGAACAGTGGACTGTTGATTTATTCCTGAAATGGTGCGCCCAGGATCCCGTCAGTCAGAAGGAAATTGACCGCAACAACGCCGTCTATAAAATACAGGGAAACCGCAACCCATATATCGATTATCCCCTTATGGCCGAATACGTCTGGGGCAAACTCACTGCCGTTCCGTTTTCACCCGATGGCAATGTCACTTTCCCCTATCTCAATTCTCCATCTGGTGGAGCAACACTCGATTTCGGGAAAGTAGTTTATCAGCACACCGATACGGCAAGTGTCTTTATTAAAGCCTCTAACCTGACCGGTGATTTATCCCTTGCTTTCAGTGGAACCGATGCCTCGCGGTTTTCCGTGAATTTACCTGTTCTTTCCAAAGCCGATGCTGAAGCAGGATTTAAACTTATAATTACTTATTCGGCTGAAAATGTGGGTGCACAAACAGCCCAACTTACTATTTCAGGAGGAGGCATTACCGCTACTTCCATTAATCTGAAAGCTACTTCATCCGATGAATTTCTGGCGTTGCCTGCCTCTAATATTTCTGCCAACAGTTTCACGGCAAACTGGAGTGTTTCAGCTGGTGCCACAGGATATATGTTGAATGTTTACTCACTTCTGAGCAATGGTGGTACCCTGTCAAAAACATTACTCGAGGAAGACTTTTTAAGCGGCCTTCCTACCGCATGGACTGCCAGCGGTTATACCGATAATACCCTGGCAAGCAATATACGTATGGCATCGGGCAGTAACACGGGCAAAATCAGTCTTCCGCCCCTTAATCTTTCTTCAACGGGTTCTGTTCTCACCGTTCGTGCCAAACAATACAGCAACGATACCGGGGCACAGCTCACAGCCACTATCGACAATTTGCCTTTGGCTGTTTGGACAACTGCTGTCGGCAATCAGGATTTCACTGTCAATATTCCACAAAGTTCTTCAGCTTCGGTCATTGCACTTTCAGCAGCTTCTGGCAGCAGGGTGTATGTTGATTATGTAAAGGTACAGACGCAGGGAGCTGTTCTCACTCCGGTTTCGGTATCAGGCTACCCTGTGTCGGTTGGTAATGTACTTAATTACACCGTTACCAACCTTCAAAGCGATTCTACCTATTATTATTCGGTTACACCTCAGGGAAATATCACTTCAATTTCGGTTAGCATGAAAGTACATACCTTGCTGAATACAGCTATTAACCGAAATCATACTTCAAACTTAATTTGGAACTCTTTATCTGATGGTGTACTCGTTCATAACCTTTCTGCTGGTTCTACAATCTTGGTAATCGATAAAATGGGACGCGCTATTCAATCCCTGAAAACTAATAATACTGAATTAAAGATTACATTACCTCAAAAAGGGATATATTTGTTGCAAATTAGAAAAAATGACAATTATTATTCATTCAAAATAATCTATTAAACATGACACACCCTTATACAAAATTTCTATTTCTCATTATAATTGTTTGGTGTTCTACTATTTTGACACCAGCAGCCGTGCCCTCCGAGATCGG
>CAIYTJ010000310.1 GCA_903929065.1 uncultured Bacteroidales bacterium
AACTTCTGAACCACTGCCATCCGAATAGTTTGGCGGCACATATACATGGTAATGAATCCGGGTGTAAAAATAGAACCGTCTTTATAACCATTTATTTTTTCGAACACTTTACCAAGTACCGAAGCATTGATAATGGTTTTAGAATCTTCTTTTACATCGTCTGACCCTTCGCTGGCAAAATCGTAAGCGTTCAGGAACTGAAAGAAATAACTGAGGGTGTTTAGTTTTTCGCCTTTTTTCTTTTGTTCTTTCAGTACTGAATTATTCATTAAGTCTAACAAAAGAGAGTTGTCCAGCTCATTTATTTTTATGGTTTGGTCTTCCAACTCGCCAATCTCGAATAATGAACTATTGAGGTAAGGCACTCTGAAGTATTTAGTCTGTATTTCCGGTTTTCGGCTTGGAAAATCGACAGCAAGGACTTTGTGAAATAGTTTGGCAAGTTCATCGTAATCGAATATCATATCCGAATTCAGGAATCTGAATTCTTTATCGCCCTGGTGATAGCTCACTAATTGTCCTTCGAGCAGTTTGAGGAATAGAATGCGATTCATCCATGTAATACAAAGCTCAAGTGCCACGTTGAAGTAATTCTCATCCGAATTTGCACCTAAATTGCTGCGGTCTGTAATTTTGTGTAAGCCAACCGTTTTTAGTTGTTCTATGGCATTTTCGAGCAGTGAGGCCTCGTTTCTGTTCTCGTTTTTACGGCGGATAATTAATTTTCCACTCTCTTTGACTTCTTCAAGACCTATGATATGAAGTAGTTCTTTGTAGAATAAATTATCAAGGGTGTTGCTATCGTCGGCAAATTTTACTTTAAGTAAATGGTAAGGCGAAAGGATTTTAAGTAATGGGATCAGATTTTTATCATCAGTTTTATCCTCGTTGAGCAACCATTTCTTGTAAGCACGAATATCAAAATAGGTACATGGAATTTCGACATCAATGGTCGGGATAATTTTACTTACCTCGTCATAGAAAAACGGTGTGTCTTTTTTATCGTTTTTGTAAAGCTCGAATAGTTTCTTTATTTTGCTGTTGCGGTAAATATGCTTGTCAAAATAATTGGCATCAATAATATACCATTCGTTTACATTGGTGATAAGTAAGTTTTTCAGTTCGTTATTATTAGCGGTAATCCGCTCTTCCATGTAATACAGAATGATTTCCCCCAGGGCTTTTGAATTTGGGTTTTCAATTGAAAACATTTCTCCTTTATTGCTTGGGCGTTTTGCTTCAGCAATTACCCCCACACTGTCCTTATTGCTTTTACCCAAATGAATAACTAAGTCGATAGTGCCTTTTGTATTTACTTCGTTTGTTTCTTTGTAATAAGTGTCCCGCAGAAAATCACGTAAGTGATTTTTTTGATTTTCTTCCCGTTCAATTTCATCAATTTTACCTAATAGCCGAATGAGGTTTTGTTTAAATGTGTCTATTTCCTGACGTGTAGGACGCTGACGCAAAAAGGCTTTATTGAGTGATTTTTTGGGTGAGAGGGGAGTGAACTTCATAAATAATTGCTGACTTTGTAGAATTTATTCTCCTTAACTATTTACAAAAATACACATTTACTTTAACTGAACAATAAAATATAAAAGAATATAATTCAGACCTTGACATTAATATAATCAGAATGATTTTCATTTATATAGAATTCTATCTGTCAAAAATATATTTATTCATTTTTTTACTTCAAATTTCAAACAAAAATTGCTCCGATCTTCACAGACCAGAGCAATCACACTACAAATATTTCATTCCACTCTGCCCATTTCGGGCGTTTGCGCCTTTTGCTACTTTTGGCGCGACAAAAGTAGTCCAAAAACGGCTTTTCACCCCTTCAATTAAGAAGCGAGAAGCCTATTTTCAGCCCTTTTCAGGCACTTACAGCGTCAAACTTAATCCTTCAATCATCTGCAAAAGTGCGGGGTTTTTCGTTCCCATACAGGTCAAAAGCCCTGTGTCCACATTTTTTTCAAT
>CAIYTJ010000311.1 GCA_903929065.1 uncultured Bacteroidales bacterium
CCCCAACCGGCTTTTTGAGCAAATACCGCCGCAGAAAAATACAATCCGGTAGCTCGTCGACCGGTTTTCCATTCACCATAATCAGCTGAATCGGCAATCATGGTCCAAAGCAATGGAACTGCCGGTGCATAAGCCATTTTGGCTAAAATATTGAATGTATAAATGGTGATAATGTCTTTAATACCACATACATAAATCAGTATAAAAAACAATCCTGAAATCAACGAACTGCCAATAAATACATTTTTGTTTCCAAAACGTTTGGCCAACGGTTTTGATAATGGCAAAGCAACAATTAAAGCCACAGTTCCAATAACATTGAACAACTGCACATTATCTTCTTTTCCAAGATAGTATTTAAAATAATATGCAATCGCTGCATTTTGCATGGCAAACATAATAAAAGAAACAATCCCGACAATGGCCAGTATGACCCATGCCTGATTTTTAAACAGATTCCCAACATCCTGACTCAATGAATTTTTCTGTGCTTTTGGCGGTTGAACACGTTCTTTAGTCGTTTGAAAAGTGATAAAAAAGAACACCAGACTCAATGCGGCAAACAATAAAACGGTGTATTGAAATCCTAATGCTTTATTACCGTTTCCAAAAAATTTTGCCAGCGTCAATGCCAGACCGGTAACAATAAACTGTCCGCTAAAACCGGCAATAAACCGATAGGTATTTAATCCGGCACGTTCGTAAGTATCATCCGTCATAACAGCTCCAAGTGCTGAATATGGCAAATTTATGGTGGCATAAGCAGTCATTAACAAAACATACGTGGCACCGGCATAAATAATTTTACCAACTTCACCCAAATTTGGTGTGGTGAAAGTCAAAATAGCCAGAACCGCATACGGAATAGCTCCAAAAAGAATATATGGACGAAATTTTCCCCAACGAGTGTTCGTGCGATCGGATACCACGCCGATAATCGGATCGATGGCCATGTCCCAAAAACGTGCAACCAACATGATTGTTCCCGCTGCTGCCGCTGAAATTCCATACACATCGGTATAAAAAAACAAAAGCCAAAAACCAACCATATCCCACACAAAGTGCGATGCAGTGTCGCCTAAACTGTAACCCAGTTTTTCTTTGAAAGATAATTTCAAATTATTATTTTCCATAAATTCAACTACTTATTTATCGTTCTGTTACTCTTTAATTAATTTTCCGGTCAAAATTACTTGTTTGTTTTCAACTCTGATAAAATAAACACCGGTGTGGAAATCAGCCATATCCAGATTATAATTTCCGGAGAATTTACTTTCGAAAACATTTTTTCCAAGCATATCTGTGATAATTAGTCGATAGTTGTCTTCCGGTAATTCCAAATGAAGCATATTTTTTACCGGATTTGGATAGAAGAATGTCTGATTCTCAGCAATATTTTCGACGCCATTTGCTGAACAATTACTTCCAACGGTGTAAACAAATTGCTTGGTTACTGACATTCCCCCTGCAAAAGCAAATTTACAGGCAATATTTATAGTTGCACCGGCTGTTTGTCCGGATAGTGTCTTAGTAAATTTCATTCCACCGGCATTTGTCATTCCAGATTCGGCAAATCCGGAGGTGTAATTCCATAAATATGCAATCACACCGGTTTGATTATCAAGTAATTCAAACGTAATATTCACATCGGTTCCAACTGTCTGAAACGAATATTTGTAACCAACTGAGAATGACCCCTGTGATGCAGCAGCCAAAGTTCCTGAACAATCTGTATTTGTATTTGCGGATGTGGTTGCTGAAAGGATTATCGGATTATTAGCCGCTTTATTTCCAGCTAAATCACTTGCCGAAACACTAAATGAATACAGTGTAGTTGGATTTAATGCCGTAATTACAACTGATTTTTGAGTTCCTGATGTTGCTGATACAGAAGTCGAAGCTGTTCCATAGGTAACATTATAAACTACTGTTCCGGAATTGTCGGTGGCATTTACCAGCAATTCAACAGACGATCCGGTTATTGCACCAACAGTTGCCGTGAAGTTAGTCGGTGCCTGCGTGTCATTTGTTGTCGAACCACAATTTGAGCCTACCACATAGGTTATGTATTTGGTAACTGACATACCACCGGTATAAGCAAATTTACAAGCATAACTGATGGTCGAACCAATGGTTTGTCCGCCAACTGTCGCCGTAAATATTTTACCTGAAACATTAGTCATTGCTGTTTCACCAAATGGAGTTTCTTTCCATAAATAGGCAATCACACCCGGTTTATCATCCAGCATTTCAAAAGTAATGGTGACATTAGTTCCAATAGTTTCGAATGTACATTTACAACCTGTTGAGAACGAACCTTGCGTGGCAACAGTCGATGTAGTTGTACATGACATAACCGGCGAAATAGTTACATTGACCGCCTGTGAAGTGCTTACCGCACCGACATTATCTGTTGCTTTGGCAGTGATAACATACGTTCCTGCAACCGGATTCCAGGGTGCAGTATATGGTGCAGTTGCGGCACTCGAAATCAGGTTAGTTCCCTGATAGAAATCGACTTTTGTAACCGTTCCGTCGAAATCACTAGCATTGGCAGTTAGTGTTACCGGTTTTCCTTCTACAAAAGTAGAATTATCGGTTGGAGCTGTTAACGACACTGAAGGCGGAACATTGGCAGTGCTGGTTACCATCACCTGAACACTGGAATATGCGGTGCGTAAATCTGAATTTGTAACCGTTAGTTTGAATTGATACATTCCTTCAACTAATCCAGTGATAGTTGGTTTGATGGCCGTAATATCCGAAATCTGAGCTACTGTCGGACCATAAACCTGTTCCCATTTAAAAGTCAGTGTTTGTGAACCTGATTCTGTACTTGCCGAACCATCCAAACTTGCAGAACTAGCAGGTAAAACCACTTTTACATCCGTTCCTGCATTCGCTGTAGGATAACTGAAAGTCAAATCTCCCGTTCGGGCAAAAGTCATTTTTCCGAGATTAAATTCTCCTGCTGAAAATGCGACTTTCAATAGGTGTTGACCCGCAGTTAGCGGGATATTTGAAACAGTTTGAGTTGCCCAAATTGTCCAAACAGTAGAAGATGTTGATGGCACCGGAATATCAGACGAAACCGGTTGACCATCCAATTCCAAATGGAATGGACCTCCACCGGCCGGATTGCCTGATGAATAACGGAATGCAAACGAGTACAACCCTGATTGAGCCACATTAACTGTATATTTCAGCCACTCGCCCGAAGCAATGGTTCCAACAACTGCACCCTCTACCTGATCAAGCGAAGCATCCACATATTCATCCATCCGGAAGTTGCCGGCATTGGCAGTTGTAACATCCAGGTAGGTGATATTCTGACCTTTTCCACCTTCAAAAGTATCATATTTTCCTGCCTCAATTGTTCCCGGAATAGCCGAAACAGTTCCACCGTAAGGCAATTCATTTCCAACCAAAACCTGAGCCGTATTACTAACATTGAACTTGTCACCATCATAAATTTTAGCATAGAAATTATGAATTCCCAATTGTAAATTGCTGGCTGTTGAAGTAAAAGGAGCAGTTGTAACTATTCCCAGTGAAACCGTTCCGTCCATAAATTCTACTTTTGTTGGTGTTCCACCTGAAGTGTTTACATTCAACGCCACTTTTCCACCCACGAAAGCCTGACCAAATGAAGAACTAATCGTTCCGGTATATCTTCCATCCATGCTGGTCGCCATTTTTCCTGCAGGAACTACCAATTGATAACCGGTTGAAAACGTAACGGTAATGGGTGAAGAAGTATAATTTTGTGCCACATAATTTATAACACCATTCTTTATAAAAGCAGCTGCAATCGGATAGTTGGCTGTAACCGCTGCGTCAACTTTTCCCAACGCATTCATTGCGTATAACCAGTGGTAAGTCTGTGCATCTGAAATACCAAATTTTATATCCCGATTGGGGAAAGAATTATACATTGAAATGGCAGCAGCAGGGTCAATAAAAGCTAAATACTTCCAATATTCATCATGCCATAAATTAGGGTTTACCTGATTACTTGAAATACCTGTATTGGCCATCATTTCTGTCCAAAGGCGTTTTACATAAACGGTATCCTGGCCAAGATAAAGCGATCCTCCCTGAATCGGATACATTTCAATACCATAAGAGGCAGCAATATCAGCGGTCCAAAACGTACCATTATCGTTGCTGTTAGCCCAAACCCGCGAATACAAGCTGTATTTTTGCGAAGCAGGAAAGTTTCGGTGATGAATATCCATGTAATATTCTTCAATACCAGTTTGCTCGGTGGTGTAGAGGTAAATTCCCAAATCGCGAATGGTTTTATCGCCGATGGTTTGACCCCAGTTAATCAGTGATGCATTAAAATTCATACTTTCAGAACTCGATTCCTGATTATTTCCATTCGGATTATTGGCAAAACCATCGACCCAACTGTGACCTTCGTACGGACTGAAATTCCGCAAATAAGGAAACATTGTATCATTGCGGTCGTAAGCTGCTGCATCACGAACCAACATATTCACCATGCCACCAAACTGAGCAGCCCAACCAGGGCTGAATTGCGCCACAAAAGCTGCAGCCTGAATAAAATATCCCCAGTGAAATTGTTTGTCATTCAACCCGTTATCCTGACCATAACCTGCAGGATAACCAATCAAGGATGACCAGGTGGAATTATAATAAAACAGAAAAGCAACCTCGCCATTATCGGCTTTAAACCAGTTTTCGAGACGGGTTTTAAGGGTAGCTAAAATTTTATCGCGCGAAGCTATATTTCCCATTTCGTTTGCAATACGTGCCGTCTGCATCAGTTGATTAAATACCTGACCTTCGTTATACGAGTCGGTCCAGGTAGCCATGGTGCTGTTTTCCAGTCCGGCAATTTTGTCAGTCAGGTTTGTTGGTATAAATCCTCTGCTGTAATTATCCACATAAGGCAAAGTCGGCAAAATACCATGAAACGTATTCTCAACACTGAAACTGTTTCCTGCCATGGTTTTCATTTCACCACGAACAGTAGCGTAACTGTATTTATCAGGAACCGGAGAATTGGCAGCCAAATGCCCCCACTGGTGTGGTAGCAAACCAATTAACATATTGGTTTCAGTTCCTTCCTTCACTTCAGTTTGAACCGTAAAATCGGTATGCATAACCGAAGTAGTTTCGTTGAAATTATATGTGGCAGTTGTTTTTACCGGAAAAACGTAAGCGTATTTTTTATATTCGTTGGCAATTACCGCAACATTCAAGGCTGTTAGTGGAATAAATGCCATCGACCAATAATTTTTGCCATTTAATGTGGAAGTATAAACCGCACCATTTTGTGTCCACGTACTTCCGGTTGGTGCATAAACGGCGAAACTTGCTCCGTTCTTAACGCCCGAACAAACCAACATTTCATTGGAAATGACTACAGTTCCTGAATTTACGGTAACTTGTGCCATGTCGGATGTTTTCTTTGTAAAATAAAGAAAAGGCATAGCCACTCCGGCTGTTGCCTGAAATTCATGCGTTCCGTCGTTCCAGTCCATAGTCACCGTCCAGTCCGAATAATCGGAAACTGTCGTGCTTGAAGCTGAGAGTCCGGAAACACCCACTAAAAATGGAGTTAAATCATCGATAACACCGGTAGGAATATAACTCACAACCAATCCGGTTGTTGAGGTTTTCATTGTGTATGGATAGTTGAAAAGATTGGAAGCCGTTCCATTTTTTACCAAGGCTGACCACCAGTCGCTGGTTGGAACAGGCTTACCAACAGCATTTCCGCTCAAATAAGGTGTTCCCGAAGGATAAGCGTTTCTGCCAGCAATGTCATTTCCCGGAAAAGTGGTTCGGTAACTGCCGCTCCCAACCGGAACAAATTGAGCTGATAAATTTCCTGAAATAAATAAGATAGAAAATATAAAAACATAGAGATAGTTACGATTTTTCATCGAATGGTGTTTTATGAGAGTGGCAGGAAAATGAAAAAGTCCGCGGTGAATTTCACCGCGGACATAAACAGAATTATAGTTTTACTAATTTTTGTGTTGTAGTTTGACCATTAGCCAATTTTACAGTCACAAAATAATTACCGGCTGAAATATCATTAACATCTATGGTTCTTTCAGTAGCATTAACTAAAATTGATTTTACAGATTGTCCCACCAAATTATGAACAATGATCTGATTAATTTCTGATTTAGCCGAAACGGTTAGTTTATCTGTCATTGGATTTGGATAACAATTAATGCCATTTGCAATTGCAATTGCGGATAATGACGTTCCTAAATCATTGTAGAAATATATGTTGTCTAAATATACAGTTGTTGTAGTTGAATTTGTTGCAGGATAATTTCCTGTACCTTGTAATTTTAATTGATATATTGCACTAACGGCAAGGCTCTGGCTCGTATAACTACTTATTGGAATATCAAAACTATTCCAACTTCCTTTTACCGGATTAACAACAACTCCTTGTTCTGATTGAGGAGTTCTTTGAATTAAAGACAATCTTAACACACTTTCATCTTCTGTCCATGCGTCAAAATGTATATGAGTCATCCCAAGAGTTGTTAAATTTAAGTCGCTACCAAGGTTAGTCCCTTCATAATTAAAGGTGGAATACTTCATTGTTGTATTTCCGGCAATTTGAACATTTGAAACAGCAGTAGTTTGTCCCCAATCTGGTCTGAAATCAGTAGTACCTGCAATTGAGGTATAAGTATCACTAAATATCGAAACTACTTTATTGACAGCTTTTGTTGGTGTTGGCGCTGCAGTTGTCAAACCAGCAGTTGTAGTTGCTGTAACAGTTAATGGGTTGTTTGAAGCCGGATTTCCTGCTGCATCTTTAGCAATAACAGAGAATGTATAATCGGTTGTTGGAGTTAATCCTGAAACGACAAATGATTTTTGTGTTCCTGAAACTCCATTTTGAGTAACAACAATTGGTCCGACACCATAAGAAACCGTGTAAACAATAACGCCTAAATTATCCGTTGCATTTAAGAGTAATTCAACGCTACTTGAAGTTACTGTTCCTTTTGTTGCTGAAAATGCTGTTGGTAGATCG
>CAIYTJ010000312.1 GCA_903929065.1 uncultured Bacteroidales bacterium
TAATCTTTTTAAAAATGGAATAGTTTGGCGCGACGCAATTACGGCATAAATCAAAAACGTTCCAATCAGAATCATCAACGTTCCGGGCATACCAACATACGAAGTCAGCCATTCATTGGCTCCCTCGCCGTGTTGACCGGCAATAGAAAAGAAAAACATATCCTTATCGGGATAAATCAATTTGTAGGAGTAAAGCACATAACCCAAAAGTACCGACAACCAAATCAGCCAGAAACAGCAGTGGAAAAACGTTTTCCAAAGAGAAGCAACACGGGCTTTCATAAACCGGAGTCCGAGAACAAAAAAGAAAATAACGATCGCAAACGATGAAACGCCAAACCATTGGTTGATGAATTTTTCAGATAAATAAGCACCAATGGAAGATGCCCAATTCTGTATACCAATGCGGTGAGCCTTGTCCAACACACCTGTTTGCGAATCGAAAGTGCTGTAATCGGCAGCTCCAGTAAAGAAGTACGAAATAAATGATACCAATAAATAAATGGTGCTCAACAGCACCACGATCCCAATAACAAATCGGGTTCGTTCGTCGGTGATAATGTATTTAAAGCGTTTCCAGAAGCTGTTTTCGTTTGATTTCGCCGATTTTTTATTGCTTTTGCTTTCGGTTTTGGGTTCCGGACGCGGCTCGGGTCTTGGAGTGCTTTTTATCGGTTTTTTAGGTGCCATTTTTATTTAATTAATAATTAATAATTCACAATTCATAATAAATTACGAAATGAGAATCGTTCTTCAAGGCAATTCAGGATTTAATTTGCAAAAATAATAAAAAGGAACTCGCTTATTACATCTTTTGATATAAATTTGCAGAAAAAATAAGTAAGAATATGACGGAAAACTTGCAAAGTCAAGAGGAAATGGATATAAAACAGCGTTTCGGAAAAATCATAGACTGGTTTTCGGTGAATATGCCGGTTGCTGAAACGGAATTGCTTTACACCGATCCTTTCGGATTGCTGGTGGCAGTGATTTTATCGGCACAATGCACGGATAAGCGTGTGAACATGATTGCGCCGAAGTTACTGGCCGCTTTCTCCACTGCTGAAGCCATGGCAGCCACCACGCCCGAAGTGGTTTTCGAATATATCCGTTCGATTTCCTATCCGAATAACAAAGCCAAACATTTGGTGGGCATGGCGCAAAAACTGATGTCCGACTTTAATGGGGTGATGCCCGACGATGTTGATTTGCTTCAAACATTGCCCGGCGTGGGGCGCAAAACGGCTAACGTGGTACTGTCGGTTATTTTTGATAAACCGGCTATGGCGGTCGATACGCATGTTTTTCGTATATCGGAACGGTTGGGATTAACCACCGGTTCTAAAAACCCGCTTCAAACCGAACGTGAATTGATGAAATATATTCCGGCAGAACTTATTCCAAAAGCGCATCACTGGTTGATTTTGCATGGACGTTACATTTGTCTGGCACGCAAACCAAAATGTGCCGAATGCGGATTGAAGGATTGGTGCAGGTATTATTCAATTCATAATTGATAATTTTCATTGCAGATTATAAGTAAATTTATATATTTGCAACTCTTACTAAAAATTAAAAAAACCGATTATGATAGACGAAGAATTAGTACGTTGCCGCCCTTGCGGATATGTGATGAAAGCGAGTGAACTGGGCGATGTTTGTCCGGCATGTGGATTGCCCCGCAATGTGTTTGAACCATACCGCGAACGTGTTTCTCCGAACCGGTTGTTTCTGCTTAATCTCGATATTCACCCAATCGCCATTCATCTTTCGCAAACACTGGTGGCATTTACGCCTGTATTGATTGTTTTTCACTGGCTTTTCCCCGAATTTCAGGCAACCGTGGTTCATTCGGTTATCAATTTCTCCATCGTAATGCTTCCGCTTTCGCTGATTGCCTCTTTTGTGTCGGGATTGATAGATGGTATTACCCGCTTTAAAACACTTAGGACGCCGATGTTGAGCTCTAAAATAATTTACAGTTCATTGGCCTTAGTTATTTCGTTTGTACAACTCATGTTTTTTAAACCGAGTGAATATAACTGGCTCACCTTGCTGATTAGTTTGGCAGTGTTTGGCTGTGCGGTCAAACTGGGTTTGATTGGGAAGCATTTAATCGACGTTATTTTACCCGGTACATATGTGCCACGCAAAAAGAAAAAACCATCGGCACCGGCTGCAGCTCCCAAACCCAAAAATGTGATTGATGAGGAACCAACCGAAAATTAAACGGTTGAACTAAACACATTAAATCCCTGTTTTTGATACAATCAGAAACAGGGATTTAAATATAATAGAATTTGAAATGGAAACTGAACCAACTTCTCCACGAAAAGTTTTTCTTTATATTGCCATGAGCCTTGATGGTTTTATTGCCGATATAGAAGGTAATATTGACTTTCTATCGTCGGTTGAAGAATCAGGACAAGATTATGGATACAGCAGTTTTATAGAGTCGGTTGATACGGTGATAATGGGGCGAAAAACCTATGATAAAGTGCTCACATTCGGTGTTGGTTTCCCACATTCCGGTAAAGAAGCCTATATTATTACGCACTCGTCACGTCCTGCCGTAGGTTCCATTCAATTCTATACTGGTAATCTGAAACAACTAATAGAAGAACTGAAAATTAGTCCCGGCAAAAATATATTTGTGGATGGTGGAACTGAAATTATTAATGGATTACTAGCCGAAAATCTGATTGATGAAATGATTATATCAATAATTCCGGTTTTGCTTGGTGATGGTGTCCGACTTTTCAATGCCATGGAGTCTTCAATTCCACTGAAACTTATCCATACATCTTCTTTTCCAAAAGGATTGGTACAGTTGCATTATTGCAAAATTTAATTTTAAGAATAAAAGTTGATGTTTTGTTTCAATGCTATATTATTTATACATTTGTCCTTCTAAAATACAACTGCCATGCAACCCTTAGCCGAACGTCTCCGCCCGCAAACACTCGATAATTATATCGGCCAGAAACATTTGGTTGGCGAGAAAGCCATCCTTCGCCAGATGATTGAGTCGGGGCATGTGGCATCGTTTATTCTTTGGGGACCTCCGGGAGTGGGTAAAACCACGCTGGCCAAGATTATTGCCAACAAACTGGATCGTCCGTTTTATACACTCAGCGCGGTTTCGTCCGGTGTGAAAGATGTGCGCGAGGTGATTGAAAAAGCTAAATCGAACCGGTTCTTTTCGCAAGCCAATCCTATATTGTTTATTGATGAAATCCACCGTTTCAGCAAATCGCAACAGGATTCGTTGTTAGGAGCCGTGGAGAACGGCACAGTTACGCTCATTGGTGCTACCACCGAAAATCCTTCGTTCGAAGTGATTACTCCGTTGCTTTCGCGCTGCCAGGTATATGTACTCAAACCGCTCGATAATGTTGATTTAATGGAACTGGCCGAACGTGCCATTAAAACTGATATTGAATTAAAAAATCGCGAAATTGTTTTTGACGAAACCGAATCATTGTTGCGGTTCTCAGGCGGTGATGCACGGAAACTGCTAAATATTCTTGAACTTGTGGTGGCCTCCGAGCCCGAAGGCGTGGTTCATTTCACTAACGAGGTGGTGACTGAACGGTTACAGCAAAACCCGATGGCGTATGACAAAGATGGCGAAATGCATTACGATATTATTTCTGCTTTTATCAAATCCATCCGTGGCAGTGACCCCGATGCGGCCGTTTACTGGTTGGCACGCATGGTGGCAGGTGGGGAAGACCCGAAATTTATCGCGCGGCGGTTGGTCATTTCGGCTGCCGAAGATATTGGACTGGCTAATCCGAATGCGTTGTTGTTGGCCAATGCGTGTTTTGATGCGTTACAGAAAATCGGCTGGCCCGAAGGACGGATTATTCTTTCGGAAGCAACTGTTTATTTGGCTTCATCACCTAAAAGTAATTCAGCTTATCTGGCCATTGACGATGCGTTGGCTTTGGTGGAACGGACTGGAAATCTACCGGTGCCGCTTCATTTGCGCAATTCGCCCACCAAATTGATGAAGGATTTGAACTATGGCAAGAATTATAAATATTCGCACGATTTTCCGAATCATTTCATCGACCAGCAATTTATGCCGGATGAACTTACAAATGAAAGAATCTGGAAAGTACAGGATAGTCCCGCTGAAAGTAAACTCGGAGAATGGCTGCGGATGCTGTGGAAAGGAAGATATTAAATCAGTTAGCAGTGAACAGTTATCAGTAAATTAGTGAAATTCGTATTAATTAGTGAAATTCGTATCTAACCAATAGGATCATATTCAAATTCAAGTTCTTCCATTTCTGCTTTTTCGTAGATATTTCGGCCATCGAGAATCAGCGAACCTTTCATCGATTTTTTTACAACGCCCCAGCTTGGCATGCGGAATTCTTTCCATTCGGTAACCAGCAAAAGTGCATCAGCATCAAGCACTGCATCGTAAATATCATGGGCAAAATGAATATTACCATTATTGAGCAAAGAAGCCATTTGGGAATGAATAATTTTCTTAGCTTCGGGCATAGCAACCGGATCAAAAACACGAACGTTACACCCTGATTCCAACAGTTTTTCAATTAAAACCAGCGATGGTGCTTCGCGCATATCGTCCGTGTTTGGTTTGAACGATAGTCCCCAAATGGTAATGGTTTTGCCCGCAAGATTGCCTTTGAAATGTTTTTGAAGTTTATGATACAATACTTGTTTTTGATAAGCATTAACTTCTTCCACTGCTTTCAAAACGCGTAATTCATAGCCATTTTGTTCGGCAGTCTGAATAAGTGCTTTTACATCTTTCGGAAAACACGAACCTCCGTAACCACAACCGGCATAAAGAAATTTGCCACCGATACGCTGGTCCGTTCCGATTCCTTTACGAACCATATTGACATCGGCACCAACCAATTCACACAAATTAGCCATGTCGTTCATAAAGCTGATACGGGTTGCCAGCATGGCGTTGGCTGCATATTTAGTCATTTCGGCCGAAAGAATATCCATGAAAATAACCCGGAAATTGTTCAGTAAAAACGGACGGTACAATTTTGTAATTAATTCTTTGGCTTTTTCACTTTCAACTCCAACCACTACACGGTCAGGGCTCATAAAGTCTTTGA
>CAIYTJ010000313.1 GCA_903929065.1 uncultured Bacteroidales bacterium
ACATTGTTGGAATAAAAGAATATTTAATTAAATTTGTGGCGATAAATAAACAAACGATAATAGTAAAATCAACAACTAATTTTAAACAGCAATATCATGAAAAGCAGAATTATTTATTTGATGATTGCCTTTTGCAGTCTTTCGATGGCAGTTAAAGCACAGGATTATTCAGGTCTGAATGACATAGCACTGAAAGACAAAGCCGACTATTCAAAAACCGAAGACAAAGTGCTGGAATGTTCGAAATTCATCCTTACCCAGCCTGTTGACACGAAAGATCCCAATTGTAAGTATTGTATGTCATTTATTGTCCGCTGGATGTCCGGTACACCTGATTATTCGTTTGGCATTGACGACTCTGTTGGTAAACTGACTAAAAGTAATCAATTATTGATAGGCGTGTATATGGCCTGTATGAATATTTATGTGCTCAACAATAAAGACAAAGCCGGTGATGCCAACGCTGTGAAGTTGAATTCCGTATCCATGTTTCTGGATTATTGCAGCAATCCGGCCATCAAAGTAAAACCCGACGGCGAATTAAAGAAAGCCCTTAAAGCAAAAAATGACAATAAACTGAAAGAATACCTGAAAATAAATTAGGGAGATTCTTCGGATATTAAATCCACTTCATTTTTATATTTCAAAATAAAACACATAAATTCCATGAAAAATACCAGTTTGGTTCTGTGTCTGTTATTATTTGTTGCTTCCTGCAGTACAAACCGCTATGAATTAACCGACCGTGGAAAAGACAAATTATTATTGCAGAAACATATTGACGAGTCAGCCGGTAGCGGTTTGATTTCAAAAACACCCATGCTTGTAATAGATGGCAAACCGTTTCGCTACGATGTTGAACTCAAAAATCATAAATTGAAGCTGTCACATGGGGATATAGCACAAATAGACATTTTGAAGACGGAAGCAGCCGTAAACATTTACGGAGAAATGGGCAAAAAAGGAGTGATTTTAATTACTACGGTTAAACCAAATCGTGGGTTTAAACCCGATAATAATATGCTTATTTTATCAGATGGTAAAAAAATATCGATAAAAGAAATGAAGAAAATAAACCCGTTGAATATTGAGTCAATAGTTATTGTGAAGACAAAAAGTGAAATTCAAAAATATACCAGTGAAGAATGCGAGGGAGTAATAGTTATTAATCTGAAGAAAAAGAAAGGAAGTGAGATTTAGCTTTAAGTCACAATTCCTTTATTTTAAACAACTAACCAATAAATCCCCGTTACAAGCGAGGGGAAATATAAAAATGCACTTATAAAATTTATGAAAACAACCATCTTTATTACCCTTTTAGTATTGATTCCTGCTTTTGCCATCGGCCAGGAGACTATTCAAATCACAAAGAAATCGGCAACCGGAGATAAAGAAACATATTCTGTATTGAAATCAGATCACTCGGTTAAGCAAGGCGCTTATATCAAAAGAAATTCTTATAATGATATTGTGGCTGAAGGATTTTATAAAGAAGGTCTGGAAGATAGCATTTGGAACGAATATGTTTGGAAAAAATTGACAAATAAAGGTAAATATACAAATGGACTTAAAACTGGTATCTGGAGTTTTTACGATTATAAAGGAGTACTGGAATTAAAATTTGATTTTACCGATAACAAGCTTATCTATTTTAAGCCGGATGAACTGAATAAAGAGATGATCTATGTGGCTGAAATTGGTTCGGAAAAGAAAAAAGTAAAACTGGATAGTCCTCCGCTTTATTTGAACGGTTCAATGTTTATATCCCAGATATACTGGAACAACATTAAATATCCGGTACTCGCTCAGGAAAACAGTATCATGGGAAAAGTGGAAATCACTGTCACGATTGACAAAACCGGAAAAGTATCTAACTACCGAATCACCAAAAAAATCGGTGGTGGCTGTGACGAAGAAGCGTTGCGGGTAGTCAAATTATTACCCCAAAATTGGTATCCCGGAATTTATAACGGCGAAAACGTATCGGTAGATTATGTGATTCCTGTTACTTATAAACTTGAATAGATATGAGACAAATTTTTATAATTGTTGGAGTAATTATTTACTGTTTTACTGCACCAACACCGGCGCTGCCTGATGTAGTTGAACTTCCACTAACTGAACCTTTTTTGCTTTTGATGCTGGTTGAAGACCTTGCTGACCCGCTTCCGGTTGCATTAATCTTTTTACCGTTTTTACTTGCTGCTGTGCTGCCATTTATGCTTGATGA
>CAIYTJ010000314.1 GCA_903929065.1 uncultured Bacteroidales bacterium
CTCCACCTCCACCACCACCGGGAGATGTTCCTGCTAATGGTGTAGCAGTTGTTGCACCATTTCCACCATTACCACCACCTGTTCCGGCAATTCCTCCGGTAATATCAGTTGCACTTGCGTTACCACCAGGACCATTACTTCCTGCAGCAGCACCGCCACCACCACTTCGGGAACTTAAAATACCTGTTGCACCATTTCCACCTGCATAATTTAACGATCCAGTGTAACCTGAATTACCTAAATTTGAACCTATTCCACCAGGTCCGCAATTTGAAGTGCCCCCGGGAGGATTAGTTATTGTTGTTTGACCGCCATATCCACCAGCACCGCCAACAGCAGTGATTACGGTTGAACCTATTGTAATTGTAGTATTACCTCCAGCTTTTCCATCGCAAGTTGTACCACTGGTTTTTATTCCAGCAACACCTCCTGCACCAATAGAAAAGGTATATGAAGTGCCTGGAGTAACAGATATGGATGTATTTTGAACATATGCACCTCCAGCTCCACCACCACCGGCTTTTCCGGTATTTGATGCACCACCGCCACCACCGCCACCGGCTCCCCAGCATTCAACCTGGATTGAAGTTACACCAGCAGGACAAACCCATGGACTTGTAGAAGAAGTTGTTAATGTTACAACTGTTTGTGCTGTTAATGCATTGCTAATGAACAAAAAAGCACCCATAACCAATAAAGTTAGTAATGAGAAAGAACTGAATTGATTAGTTTTTTTTCTTAATAAATAGTTGATTTGTTTCATGACACTAAAATTAAAATTAAAATTTAATGATACAAAAATAGAGGGTAATACTAAAGTAGTATATAAAAATCATTCAATTATCTGATAATTTTGTTCGAATCGTATTTAAAAAACAAGCTTGTTATTTGATAACAAGCTTGTTTACAATTGTTTTAAAATCTGAAGTTTTTATTCGTATCAAATAAATTCCTTTGGAATAGGATGAAAGTTCAATACGGTTTTGAGTGGTTTTATATATTACTTGACCATTCAGATTCAGCAATTCAACGCTTGTCAAATCATTTCCGGTAATTGTAACCATTCCTGAAGCAGGATTTTGAGACAATCTGTTCTCTGAATTACTTTTCAGTTGTTGAACATCAGTCAATTTGGGATCGTAAAAAGTCAGAATTAATTTGGGAGTTTTCGCCGGATCAGAATTTCTTCGGGATGCAAATTTAATGGCAGCTGTTGTATTAATTAAATCCATCACTTTAAAGGATATTGTTCCTCCTTTTGCCATATCGTTTACCCAGGTTGAAACATCAAAAGTATTTAGACCAGTACTTACAGCTGTTTTTACGGATGCCAGTCGGTTATATCCGTTCGACCAATCGGTATTTGCATTTCTCAAAGCACCATTCAACGTTTGTTCACTCCATGAGTTATCCATAAGTCCGGTAACAAATACGGAGCGAACGGTTGCGTCCGAAACGGTACAAGTCAAATCCAATTCTGCATGTTTCAGATATTGGATTGAATCTTTTAACGCTCCAAGTTTGAATTTAAAAAATGCTTCACGGCGGTATGATTCCAGTGAATAATTTCTCACTTCAAGATCGGCAGTAGTTCCATAGGTAGCTGTACTGGTAGCACCCGGAATAACGTAAGTATCTTCAGAAGCTTCCAGTATTTTAGTCTTAGTTCCAACTACAGGACGTCGTGTTTTTCCATCATAAAAATCACAAAGACGATAAACCTGTTCATTTAACGAATCCATATAAGCAGTCATGGCTGTATATTCAGAACCACCTCCGGAAATAATACCTTTATTGGAATCAGTATCATCCTGATATTTGAAATATTGCCAGCCAATATAACATTTGTTCTTCAGAAGTTGCAGACAGGTGTTTTGATAAAATTTCCCTCTGTCGGGCTGACTATTTACATACCAACCTGCACCTGATTGTGCTGTAGTCAGAGAAAAATTGACGTCCTTGATATAAAATTCCGTAACCAGACAAGGTTTGTCGTTTGTCCAGTTTACATACGATATTTGCTCGTCAGGATTATATTTATCATAGAAATTGACTGATGTAACGTCCATGTATTTTTCGGAAGCATTGACCACGTTTTGTATAGCTCTTGGCCGGCCATTTAAGCGGCTTCCCAACAGTAAATGATTTGGATCGTATTTTCTGATAGCTGCTGAAACAATTCGGTAATAATGATTTGCCATCTGGGTAGCAAAATCCTGTTTCATTTGTTCTGTTACATTTGCAGTATAATTTATACAATCATTTGCAGTTAAACCTCTTGAAGCAGCAAACACAAGGGCGGAATCTCGTGAAGGATCACCAGCAGGAAGGTCACGAACCAACAATTGTAACTGATCCTGATTAAAATTTATTTCATTATCAGTGAAATAACCCAATAAATCCCGATCGTTTACGAATGGTTTAGCATTTGTATTGGCCAAATTGTCGCAATAGGTTGTAAATTGAGGATCGAAAACAAATACATAAGTCAAATCACCCTGAACAGCCGAAGGAGTTGTGTAATAATTTTTACGTACAGATACATAATTCAGATAAAAGTTTAATCTTCGGGTATAGGAAAAAGTTGCGTAATTCTGAGTATTGTACGATGTTTTTGTTTGCGATTCGCTGGTCAGGAAATTACCAATACCATTATAACCTAAGCCTAAAATACGATCATAATCGTTTTGAATTGAATTTGCACCAAGAC
>CAIYTJ010000315.1 GCA_903929065.1 uncultured Bacteroidales bacterium
TAACTTACCCCGTGTTTAAATGCATTTTCCAGAAATGAAATAAAAAGCATGGGTGGTATTTGTATATCCGGCACATTTTGAGGCACATTGATAGAAATCTGAACTTTTTCTGAAAAACGCAGCTGCATCAAGGTAATATAACTTTCTATAAACTCAATTTCTTTCTTTAAGCTGGTTTGTCCGTGCGCCGTATCGTATAATAAATATCGCATCAACGTGGATAACCGGATAATGGCATCTTTGGCCGTTTCGGTATTTATATCAACCAGTGCATGAATATTATTCAACGTATTCATAAAAAAATGAGGGCTGACCTGATGCCTTAATAGGGCAATTTCGGTTCTCAATTGTTCTTTTTCCATGTCTTTCCGGCGGTCTTCTTCATTCAGCCATTGCGACATCATTTTGAAGGCTGTTCCGGCAGCTATAACCAGAATTGAAATAATCAGATTATCGGTAAAAGTCATGAATACAGACTTTTGTTCCGGAGGAGCTGGGGTTTTAAATCCCATCGGTGCAGGCATTTTGGACCCAAGTTCCATGGGCGGCATTCCGGGACCTAAATCCATGGGCGGCATGGAAATTGGATGAGGTGGTGTAATTAGTATTTGAATAAAAATTATAATTGCAATTATTACCAACGTGGAAGTCAGGGTGATACCAATATAAGAACCATAATTCTTTTTAAACAGAATCTTTGGAACAAAAATAAAAGTGTTCAGAATGAAAATCACCAGAAAAGAGAAAATACGAATCCATTCGCCCAATACTTTACCCCAATCGATAATATTAAACAGGCGATTCTGGAAAAAAGGGATTGAAAATATGGCTAACCAAATCATTGCAAATACACTGATTTCAATGACTTTAAAATTGGTCGATTTTGTTTGAACGTACTTCATTTGTGCTTAAATTATTCAACAAAAATAGGGGAAGTTATTAACTTCCCCTACTAATTTTGGATTTATTTTTATTTTGTTCTGATTTTCGGGGGCGAAATCAGTAAACCTGTCAGGAAAATCAGTTTATCACTTCTTATTAGTGTAGATATCCCAGGCAATCCAGTCTACGATACCGGTTGCAAAATAAGCCTGACGAATCGAAGCAAATAACGTGGAGATATCGCTGATAGTGCTTCCAAGCAATGCTTTAATGGTAGTAGTCGTTCCGTCGTCGAAAGTAATCTGGATGGTTCTGCTGTTTTTGGTTACAGTTGATTCATCATCCGTACTGCCGACAGTTGAAGTGGAATCGGTTACAATCTTAACCACAGAATGCAATTGCAATACTCCGCTTACATATACCTTAGCACTATCCAAACTGTTCGGACCGGCATTTCTTACAATCTGAACGTTTCCGATAGTCAACGAATATTGTTTTTCGCGATGTCTTGAGGTGGCACTGGTTCTGATAGCCGTATACTTTTCTTCGTAAAGTGTTGTATTTGCTTTTGAAATGTTATAGGTAGAAATAATAGTATCACCGCTTGTGTAAGATGCACTTGCC
Source organism: uncultured Bacteroidales bacterium (assembly GCA_903929065.1). GTDB lineage: Bacteria > Bacteroidota > Bacteroidia > Bacteroidales > Paludibacteraceae > Paludibacter. The sequence goes on from CAIYTJ010000315.1 coordinate 1,507, forward strand.
ACATATCCGTTAGCAAATGTAAACCCTGAAACAAAATGATAACCTGCTGTACGGCTGTTTGAAGATTGTATAGCCAAATCACCTACACTTGTTCCACTTACAGAGATATTCGAAGCCATATCATAATCCCAACCCAGAAAACGGTTGAAATGATACGCATATTTCGATACATCAATCACATAATTATTTACCAAAGTAGTATCAGCTGCAACGTAATGCAACAAAGTCCATGGTTGCTTTACTTTAGATTCAGGAAGACTGACAACCATATCGGTACTTGTCCCTGCATTTAAGAAGAAACGTAACAAGCTGGGCGACCATTTATTGAATAATGCTGCTTTATAGTTCCATTTTCCGGCAACATCAGCCAACAAAATCTGGTTGTAAGTTGAATCAAATGCGGCTACTGATTGTTTAGCCATCATGGGTTGGCCGGTAAGATTTCCCTGAGCTGATAAAATCTTGTAACCATTTGTAGATGTAATAGAATTCATAGCAGTTGTTAACGACTGCGCACTTGCATTTATGGAGCTTTTAAGAGAACTATTACTCAATTCGTTCTGTGTGGTACAACTCCAGGCAATAACACTTAGCAAGAGTAATGCTAAATAAATTTTCTTTGTTTTCATAACTGTTTTTTTTAATATTAATTTATTAGTTATTTGTTCTATTAAATTTAAATGTTTGCTGCTTTAAATTTCTGCAACAAAAGTATATGAGAACAAATTCATAAAAAAATAGTTTCAGTGAAAAGGCATAAAATATAAGTAGAATTACAGTTTCAGTATATTAATTGAATAGAACTAAATAATTCCGTCCTCCAGTTCATTCTCA
>CAIYTJ010000316.1 GCA_903929065.1 uncultured Bacteroidales bacterium
CATTCCCGATTCTTTGCCAATTGCTTCCTGTTGACGTATTAATAATTCACTTCCCTGAACTCCTGTTCCGGCCATTAAAACAATAAAACTAACGTCTTTGCTTTTCACGGCAATGATGGGAGCAATAATTCCCCCTTCGCTGTGGCCGATTAAACCAATATGTTTCGGGTCGATTTCAGGTCTGGTTTTCAAATAATTTAGAGCCGATTCCACGTCGGTTGCAAAATCAAAAGTTGTTGATTTGGAAAAGTTACCTTTTGAAGCAAAGGTTCCGCGGTCGTCATAACGCAATACTGCAATGCCATTACGGGTCAGGTAATCGGATAAGATAAGAAAAGGTTTATGTCCCATCAATTCTTCATCGCGGTTTTGCGGACCGCTGCCGGTAATTAATACCACCACCGGGAATTTGCCTTCTTTCATTGGCAAAGTTAGTGTTCCCGCAAGGGTGATATTATCTTTATTGTTCGAAAAAGTTACTTCTTCCGAATAATACGGATAAGGTTTTACCGGTTCTTGAGGACGTTTTACTTCGGTTTTTTCAATTGCATTCTTGGTCAGAATCATGGGGAATGATTGTCCGCGTTGATTGAAAGTACCCTTTACAACTCCGGAATCCAGTTTCCCGGTGTATTCTATTCCGGCTGCAGCCATTTCTACGGTTAGCAAATTGTTTTCAAAAGTGGTCTTACTCATTGGAATTCCTTTTGCTCCCTGATCGGGACTGTCCATGGTTGTAGTAAGTCCGGCATCGGTTTTGGTAATATGAAATACCAAACGCAATTGCATACCGCCAATTTTCAGGGCGCCATTCCAGTCACCGGTTACGTCCTGCCCAAATGCAAAACTTGTTACTATAAGCAGTAAGCCGATTAAAAGATTTTTCTTCATGATTTTAATTTTTTATATTCGACATAAGAGTAAACTATCGGTACTACAACAATTATAAATGTGATCAGAGCAAATATGATTCCCAATGCAATATTGTTTTTGAGAATGATGGATAGTAATATTGTTACCAAACCACCAATCATCCACATTCTGCCGCCCAAGCGGTGGGAGCTTTTCCAGATATCTTCATTCTCGAGCGTCCATGGCGTTCTTATACCAATAAAATAGTTTGGTTTTACCGTTTGCAAATAATTTCCAAATGCTGCATCGAAAGCTCCGATCATTCCTATCAGAACATTAGGGATGATCACCCCTTTTACGCCAATATACAAGAGGTATAATGATATTCCTGACATAAAAAAAGTCATCAATAAACGGAGCGAATAATACTTATCGCCCATTTGTTCTATTTTCTTTTTCGGATCGAAGCGCGGAATGAAAAGCATTAATAAATAAGTGCCGATTCCGAGTGCTCCTAGGAGATAAATCATGTCATTTTTGGCGGTATAGTCATTTGGTGTGCCTCCGAAGTCAAAATGAGTGGCAACTTGTGCCGGGAGGGTTTTCCACACTGCTGCAAGGTAAATGAATGGTATTAGTATCAAAAACCACAAGATTAATTCTTTGAATAATTTGTTCATGTTTTTATTTTTTGAGTGTTAGAATATACTGAAGTATGTCATCAATGATGGTTGTATTGATGGAGTAATGAATAAACTGTCCCTGCTTTACAGTTGTTACAAGTCCGGCCCGTTTCAACTTATCCAAATGATGCGAAACGCTTGGAGCCGTCATATCGAATTTAGCGGCTATTTCACCGGCTGTCAGGTCTTGCTTTTGAAGCATTTTCAGTATTTCCCTGCGGGCAGGATCGTTTAATGCTTTGAATACATCGTTCATTTTTTTTCTTGTTTTGACAATTGTATATTTGTATTATTAGACAAATATCTAAATACTTTTCAAAACAACAAAATGGCTTAACTCTAATTAGTAAATAAAAATGTTTTTTCAAAATAGATGCTAGCCAATTGAATAGAAATTAATGCGTAAATCAATAGAATATGGATTTGATAAGTAATATTTATCTTTTTAATATAATAAACGGTGAATGTGGTATAAGATATTTTAGAAGTCTAATAATTCAAAAAAACAAAAACATTTCCCACCACCACTATGTTTGAGGGTAAAGTTTCGAGAAATAAATAATTTGTATCTAACTTAAAAGGCTGTATTATGTCAAAAGAGAAAGAACCTAAAGAGAAATCAAGTAAAAAAGCACCGCTTAAAAACTTGAAAGAGAAACGGGCCGAAAAAGCGGCTAAACGGAATGAGAAAAATAAAGTTGGGGCACTCTAATTTTTAAGAATAAAAATTACCTCATATAATCAGACTTAGAAAAGGCTGAATTTTATACAACCCTTCTTCCGTGGCCACAAAAAGACCAGGCAGAAGGGTTGAGTTTTTTAGAAATCAATTAAAAAGAGAGTTATGCAAAATTTGACTATTTCTGAAATGTAAAAATAGATTCTGGAACAAACCGAAATCAAAAACCACTAAATTATTAATTAAAAACAATCATTATGAACTCAGGAAAAGTAGCATTAGGAGTAGTGGCTGCAGCAGCCACAGGTGCAGTATTAGGCGTTTTATTTGCTCCGGTAAAGGGAGCCGCTCTTCGCAGGAAGATTCACAGAATGAGTGAGCAGGAAATTGATATGATTAAAGATAAAGTCACCGATGTGGCTGATAATCTGTCACAGAAATTTGGAAAAGTCAAAGACAGCGTCACTGATTTTGCCCAAAAAACGATGAATAAAACTGAAGAAGTGAAAACAGCGGAAGGCAATTAATAGAAACAAAAATCCTTATTTGTAATACTAAAAACTTCAATAGCCATGAAGCAAATTGCAATACAAAAGGTAAACCCATAAGGCTATCTAAGTATAGAAGTCTTATTTAAGTTTGCTCCGAAAATTCACTCGAGATAAATTATTATTAACGGTATTTTCGGAGCATCTTTATATAAAATAGTCACGGTTAACCCGTAATCATCATATAACCAAAAAAAACAATAAAATGACGGCAACAGAAAATTTAATCAGCGAACACAAAGATATAATTGAATTACTTGGAATTATGAGTAAAATCTCAAAAAACATTCTATCGAATGACGTATTCTATACAAACGATGTGGAAGATATTCTGGATTTTTTAAAACACTTCATCGAAAAGAGCCATCATCGGAAGGAAGATATTTTTTATCCGATCCTTTCGAAAACTGAAATGCCTAACGACCGGGAAGAATTAAGCGTAATGCTTTACGAACATGCATTGGCACGGAATTTCTTGAAAGACATCAATAATTGTGTAGTAAACTGCAAAATAGGAAATTCATTTTCACAGGAATTACTGGCTGAAAGCATGATGAAATATGTGTTTTTGATCAAAAATCACATTAAAAAGGAAGAAAAAATTATTTTCCCAATGGCCAATAAAGTATTAACCCAAGAGGAACAAACAGAGATTAATAAGCAATTTGAAAAAATTGAGGAATCGATCATTCACCATGATTTGCATGAGCATTATCACCGGTTGCTCGAAAAATTAAAAACGAAGTATCAGGATAAGGAAAATTCAATAGTACTGCATTAATATTTATATGTTTCAGTTTATTTTACTTTCCGTTCCAGTCACCAAACGTTTAATATTAGGAATGTGCATCAGAATAATTAAAACGGAACAAGCTAATAGGTAGTAAAATACATAACTAAATTGATGTAGAATTAATCCGATAATTGGCAAAGTAATTGCCAAACAAATGGAGCCCAAAGAAACGTACTTTGTGCTCCATTTCAGTATATAATAGACCAAAACGGAAGAAAGAACCGCCACAGGGCTCAACAGTAAAGAAGCACCGAGGGTAGTATTAACGCCTTTGCCGCCTTTGAACCGGAGAAAAATGCTGAAATTATGTCCCAGAATGGAAGCAAATGCCACCGCGTAAATAAAAAATGGATCAAATGCCTGCTGGTTATACGTTTGTATAAGCCATACAATGCCAACCGGAATAAGACCTTTGGCCATATCGCAAAGTTGCGTGTAAAGTGCTGCTTTTCGTCCGGCAAACCGCTTTACATTGGTGGAACCGATATTTCCGCTGCCATGTTCGCGAATATTAATGCCCGCTAGCCGTTTGGTGAAAATAAATCCAAACGGGATGGAACCCAGCAAATAGGCAGCCAGAATCAGCAGAATTTCCAGCACCATTCTCATTTCATTTCTTTCAGAATCCGCAACGCTTCGTCAATATGTTTTTGCGCATTGAGTTGCGAGTTGAACACAAATACCACTTTTCCTTCCTTGTTGACAATATACGTTACACGTCCCGGCATTCCCAATGTGGTTGGAACTCCAAAAAGCTTGCGCACCATGTTGCCTTCATCGCTCAAAAGCGTGAAATTCAAATGATACTTGGTGGCAAATTCCAAATGGCTGGCAACCGATTGGCCGCTGATGCCGATAATCACCGCATCCTGCGCTTTAAAAACATCAAACTGGTCGCGGAACGAACAAGCTTCCTTCGTGCAACCGGGAGTTTCATCCTTCGGATAGAAATAAATCACCAGATTGTGTTTCCCTTTTACCGAATTGATGTCAAATTCCTGACCATTCTGATCTTTCAGTGAAAATGCAGGAATCGTGCTCCCGACTTTAATTACTTCCATATTTTCCGATTTGATTGTTTGTGAACTGGCATTTAAATTAAAATAAAATAAAAATAAAACGAAATAAATGCCGAGGTAAAACCGGTAAAAATTTCTGAATTTCCTGTACTGTATGTTGTCAGGAAATATATTTCCGAAAAGTCCTTTTAGCTCTTTCATAAAAACAGGTTTTATATTAACAATCCAACTGTCGGTCTGATAAACCAGTTTGCGGAACTTGCTTCGGTAATAACTGAGCGGCAACCCCCATGCAACAAAGAGAATCAGCCAAATGTTTTTGTAAATAAAATTCATAGTTTATTTTTTTAA
>CAIYTJ010000317.1 GCA_903929065.1 uncultured Bacteroidales bacterium
AATGATGTACCATGATTATTAAAATTAAAACTCTGATTAATTAATGCTAAATCACCCGTTGAATTATTAAGTGCATTTTCTATCAGGTCAAATATATTTGTTCCTTTGCTCTTATAAAATACACCCGCTAATTCTATCGGCAATGTTTCACCTTGTGCGGTTATACTTTCAGAAACATATCCATCTACGCAATAGTTTACCCCGTTATCATTTAATAACAATCCTGCATTTATTAATAAGTCTGCAACCGTAACTTCTGTACCATGCCATGCTGCTAAGTCAGCCATTACCAATATTTCGTTTTGTGTTGCAGTATTATAATCCCCGCCACAAACATCAATTAGTAATTCCTGATATTTCGTTCTCTTAGTTACCTGTACGTTATTTTTATTATTAGCATTATCAAACGAACATACACCCCAAACCGTTGTTGATGTTTTTTGGTAATTAGATAATTTACTTTCATCAACTAAATGTGATGCTAAACGAAAAACATATTTTGCGGGTGTCTTAGCAGTAAATTCAAACTTTAAATATTTTAAGTGTACAGGACTTACACCGTTAAATTTAGTATCATCAACCAACACTCCATTTTGCCCAACAAAAACCTGTGTACTTATTGCATAAGAACCATCACTCAAATAGCCAATAATACCCGATTGTGTTGCGGGTAACTGTTGATTAACAGCTTGTATTACGTCTGTTACTACTTTAGTTGGATTATGAATTGTGAATGTTGTTCTCGCACCAAAACCATACCCTGTATTATGTGGGAATATACTTGTAAACTCATTATAGTACGGATTATAAATTGGTACAAGTACGGTAATGTTTCTTAGGGTATTTACGTCTGCCTGTGGTGGTTTTATTTCAAGTGAAAAATTATCTAATAAATCTTTCTTAAATGGATTAAAGCCATATTTATTATTTGCCAATCCAATAGCTTTACCTACTCTACCAATAGCTTGTGAACTTTTTGCAAGTGCGGGTTCTAATTTATTAGTTTCATCTTCACTTACAGGGTCGCACTCTTTATCTCTGCAAAATGTATAGGATAAAATATTATTGGCAGTATCAAAAATTAAATCAGGGTTACGTGGTCGTTTCCACCATTCACCTAAATTACTACCAACATATAAATTAACAGTACTGTCTATTGCCCAATTAACTGCATTATCAATACTGTATTCTACATCAACCCTATCGTAAATTGGATTGTCAAGTTTTATTTTAAGTAATAAGCATCTTGCTAAACTATTACTTTGCGACATACATTGATTAACTCCCGATACATACAAATCACTTATTATTCCATGTTCTGTACGCCTTCCAAATACATCTGTAATGCAAATTCTAAATTGAAAAGACTTAAATAGTATGTTATTATTTAACCCTGCATCTATGGATTCATCAAATGGCACTTCTGAAATTTCTATCGGGTCTTTCGGTGTTGGTAAACCCATTCTTATCAAAGTTGTTTTATCGTAATTACCCGATAAGTAAGGGTATTGCGTTTCATCAAAACCGTTAGTTGCAATACAATCATCAACCCTTAAATAACCTTGATAATTAATACCATTTGTCCAATACAAATCTTCTTTGGTAACTTCTAATCCATTATCGGGATTAACCGCTTTTACAAAATCTAATAAGATACCACTTTCATGTAAAAAGTATTGTGGCTTTAATTGGAAATTGAAATTAGGGTCAACTTTAATCATTTCGCAACTTCGTGTATCACCATTAATACGATAGATACAATGATTATTTAAACTATTCCAAACAAACACATAAACTTTATTGGATTGTGGAAATCCTTTTGCACCTATGCCAATATTTTCACCATCAGGTAATTCAATCGGTGCGTATAATTCATTTGATTTTAGTGGCTTTAATTTAGCTACGTTTTGCCCCTCATTAACATTATCTAATTCATTTGTAGAACCTACATAACTTGTAAGGTTTTTAATAAATAACGCCGTAAATTCATCAAAGTATTCAGGTGCTAAATCCGAATTTACTTTCAATGGAATGACCTTTTGATTTTGTGCCACTTATACTAAATTTTACTCAAAAATACAAAACTAATTTGATAACGCTTCTAATATAGCAGAATAATTATCTAAGTTATCCATATCGTTCTTTGGGGATAATTGCATATCTATGTAAATTTCCATACCGAAAAGTACCCAGCCAAAACACATTACCAAATCGTACACCCTCGTGTCAAGGGGATTAAAATCCATTAACTGCTTTAATAACCTTATAGATTTTATTAATTTACCAAAATCGGTATCCCCTGTTATTGGCTTTTCGATATAATTTTTAATTACCCTTACCAATGCTTCAATCATTGTTTTATCAGCCCCATTTGATGTAACTTTTATTGACTTATAACTTTTATCCTTTTCGTTAGGCAACCCCATATATCTTTTCCATGTTGTAAAAAATCCACCGTTATCATCCTTTACTAACAAATAATGACCTAACCCTTCTTCCATTAATCTTGTAAATACATAAGGTGCGTTACCTTCCATTAATGTTAAAGCACCTGTATAAATAATCATCATTAAGTAATCCTCAAACGCTTCATCAGGCAATTCTGGGCGGTCATAATATTCAAGTTGTATTACATTACCAATATTCCTTTTAAATTTAGTATCATTCAAAATATCAGGAACACTCATTACATACCCTGCATTTTTAGAACCCTCAACAACGGCTGAACCTGCTGCATAGTTTGTAGGGTCGCCCGCCATTACAGATTTAAAGTTTTCGGGTGGCAATAAAAAATTGTGGTCATCCCTACCTGTCCTTAATGCTATATTTTGTTGCTCTGTTGGTATTGTGTTGTATAATCTGAATTTACCAACCGTTCCCAATTCCAATTCATCCGATGTAAGTGGCACAAACTTAACGGGTGCAAATTCACCTTTTCGTCTTTTATTTCTTAACCCTAAATTCCAAAGTGGTTTGCCTTGCCAAATTAAATTACCTTCAATAAAATTAGGAACGGCCGAATTATGGTTATCAATTTCTAAATCTGCGGATAACTCCATAAGCCTTATATTGTCAAATGTTGACCCTGCCCCTGCACTTCCCCATGCTTCACGCTTATTGTTTGCGTACTGCCTTGTAATAGCTTGTAATGCACGTTTATCACCCTTCACCTTATTACGTTCACCTTCAATTTCTTTTAAGGCACGTTTTTCATCACATCTTCCATATTTATCAAAAGCACCTTCCCATGCTGCATAGGCAGGTAAATGATAACTTATAAGTCCTGTTTTAGTTTGTCCACCCGATGATGGTAAAATAGTTTTTAATTCTGAATCCAAAAATATCTGCCTTGCCTGTCTAAAACTTTCACTATCTTCTTCGGGTGTATAAGATGTAAGCCACGCCCTACCGTTTATTTTTGATTGTATTTTTACAGCTTCTTTGTTAGTTCTAAATATTTCCCCAAATGGTTGTTTGTATTTTGGTGGTTCATCAAACCAAATATCCTTCATAACTGCCACATCAAATGATTTTAATC
>CAIYTJ010000318.1 GCA_903929065.1 uncultured Bacteroidales bacterium
AAGTTCCACCGGATTCGAGTCGTCAACGATGATGGTTCCTTCGTCACAGAGCTGTTTAATTAATTCGTAATCTTCGGTTGTTCCGGTCTGCGACCCCACAATCACCGATTGAACGCCAATCAGTCGTAATGCTTTTACCAGCGAAATGGCTTTAAATGCCCCGCCTACATAAATGGCGGCTTTCTTACCGGTCAGTCTTTCTTTGTACCATGCCAATGCAGGCATCATACGCGATATTTCTTCGGTTACCAGCTCACGGGCTTTAGCCATCATATCATCATCTTTGAAAAAGCGGGCCACATCGTAGAGCGCATCGCTCATATCTTCAATTCCAAAATACGAAACCCGCATAGAAGGAATACCGTATTCGTCTTTCATCATCTTGGCCAGGTAGTTCATCGAGCCAGAGCACTGCACTACGTTAAGTGCTGCATTGTGTGCGTTGCAAATATCATCTACACGTCCGTCGCCGGTGATAGTAGCATTTACATGAACACCCATTTTTTTGTAGTATTCCAGCAATATCCAAAGCTCGCCGGCAAGGTTGAAGTCGCCCAGAATGTTGATACTTTTTGCCGGAGTATAGGGTTTGCTTTTGGTTCCAACCAGGGTAAATATGGCTTCGCAGGCAACTTTGTAACCATCTTTTTTCGATCCCTGAAATCCGGGTGCCTGAACAGGAATGATAGGAATGCCTTTTTCTTTTTGAATAGTGCGGCATATTTGTTCTACATCGTCGCCAATAACGCCTACAATACAGGTAGTATAGATAAATGCCGCCTTGGGGTTGTGTAGTTCAATCAGTTCGTTGATTGATTTTTGCAGTTTCGGTTCTCCACCAAAAATCACATCACGTTCCTGCAGGTCGGTACAATAACTGAGTCGGTGCAATTCCGGACCCGAAGAGAGCGAACCACGGATATCCCAGGTATACGCTGCGCAACCAATCGGACCGTGAATAATGTGCAATGCATCTACTATGGGATAAAGTACTACGCGCGATCCGCAAAATACACATGCACGTTGACTCACGCTTCCTGCCAAACTGGCCTTATTGCAATCGATCGTGCGTTCATTCGCACCTGCCATCGATACTTGCTTTTGCCTTTCATCTAATATATGAGCCATATCTTAATCAATTATTTAGTTATAATTAATAATTCACATTTACCCCTATTCATTTATCGTGCCATTAACATTATATTTATGTTTTACAACATATATCCCACTTGTAATACGCTGATTATGATTACAATGATTTTTTTATTTTTAGCAGTTTGTCTGATTGGTTAGTATGTTTTTCTCTTGGGTGAGTTAGCTGAAAACATACCTAAATGTAGGATGGGAAACTTAAAATGTAGGAAGAGGTAGGTATCAGGAATTTTTGTTTGAATTAGGTTTTTGTTTGAAAGTAATAGATTGTATAACTACGGTAGTATATCTATTTGATGGGTACAATATTTCTTTTCGCAAAGTGTAATATATTTATTCGATGTATGCAATATAACTATTTGATATGTGCAACATCTCTTTTCGATTAGTGTAATACGTCTTTTTGATTGGTATAACATGTCTTTAAGATAGCTTTAATACGTCTTTTCGATTTGTACAATATATCTTTTCTATTGATGTAATATGTCATTTCAATAGATGCAATATACATTTTTGATAGCTGAATTATATTTATTCAAAAGCTGTGTTATTTTATTCCATTAGCTGCAATTTATCATATATATTGCTGTAATATGTCTGTTCATGTATATCAGGTTATTCCTGAAGCTATATTCTATTAAATTATTGGCGGTTTCACAAGATGTAAAACCGCCAATGCAAAATATAAAACATCATCTATAACTAGAGTTGGAATTCCACTTTTTCTTCCAGACAAGTGCGGTCGAAATGGTCGAGGAATGCATCCATGATTTGTTTCACCAGGTTGGCACCACCATCGTAACCGGTTTTAGCAAAGTAGTTGTGTCCGGGACGGTCGGCGATAGGGAAACCGGTGCGTACAAAAGGAAGATCTTCATCGCGGGCAATGTATTTACCATAGGTGTTACCCATAAGCAAATCAACGCCTTCCTGTTTAATCCACTGGTGAAGCTGGAACATATCGGCCTGTTCACCGCATTTGAATTTGGCTTCGGGTATATCTTTCAATATTTCTTTCATTCGTTCCGGAAATACTTTGCTTGGCGTACCGGTTACTATATAAACGGGTTTCATATCCATGCTTACCAAAAATTCGGTCAAAGGAATGAGGGTGTCAGGGTCACCAAAAAGTGCCACCCGTTTTCCGTACAGGTATTTCGAACTGTCCGAAATCAAGTCAATTAAGCGACCGCGTTCGTCGGACAAACTATCTGGAATGGGCACATTGGCATGACGGCTGAGCGACATCAGAAAACGGTCGGTAGCTTTAAATCCGATAGGGATATCCAGCATTTCAAATTTCACCTTGCATTTGTTTTCCAATTTGATACAGGCATCTTCGGTACAGGTTTGTCCGAGTCCGAGGGTGAATTTGCTGTCGCCGGTCAATTTCATGTCGGCAATGGTTGTTCCGCCGTTAGGGTACATTTTGTAATGTCCATCCAGTGGTGCATCCAACACGTCGGTAAAGTCAGGAAACAAAATGGTTCGGGTTTCCATTACCGAGGTCAGGCGTTTGATTTCGCGCATATCCGAAGGTTCCATCCATCCGGCAGCGATATTAATCACGTTGCGTTTTTTGGGTGTTGCGGTGGAAAAGAACTTAATAAATGCAGCCAACTGGTTGGAATAACCTGTAACATGTGTTCCCACATAACTGGGTGTATTGCAATAAATCACCTGTTTTCCATCGGGCACAAATCCGTCGTCGTTTGCTTTGGAAATGATCTGGGTAAGGTCATCACCAATAGTTTCCGACAAGCAGGTAGTGTGTACCGCAATTACTTCGGGTTTGTACACTGTGAACATGGTGTCGATAGCCTGAACTAAGTTGGCTGACCCTCCAAATACGGAAGAACCTTCGGAGAATGAACTGGTTCCGGCCATGATTGGTTCGCGGAAATGTCGCGACAACGCACTGCGATGATACGAGCAACATCCTTGTGAACCGTGACTGTGAGGCAAGCATCCGTGGATACCTAATGCAGCATACATTGCGCCTATGGGCTGACAGGTTTTAGCCGGGTTGATGGTCAACGCCTTTCTGTCTATTTCTTTTGCTGTTGTATGTCTAAGTAACATAATAAACTAATTAAAAATTAATAATTAAAAATTAATAATTTGATTTACAATTCATAATCACTAAGCTAAAGGCTCATTATTAATTATGAATTATTAATTATTAATTGAATACGTATTCCGCTTCCACGTAATCTTCGCGTTCCCACGGAGCTTTCATTTGTTTGAAAATGGTGCTGCAGGCAATCATTTCAATGTCCTTGTAGAAGTTGATAGCCCCTTCGAAAGCTGCATAAGGTCCACCGTTATCGTAGTTGTGGAGCTGTTTCATTGGGATACCCATTTTCTGAACCACATATTTTTCTTTGATACCGGCACAGAAAACATCCGGGTGATAAAGCTCGATCAGTTTTTCCATTTCGTGGTGGCTCAAATCGTCGATTACCAGCGTACCTTTTTTCATATCGTTCATCATTCCTTTATAGTCGTTGAATTCTATGTCGAAAGCTTCTTTCAGTTGTGCCAGTTCTTCTTCGCTTTTGCGGGGTTTATACCGTGTGGCATCGGGATATACAGTTATTTCCTCAATGTTACGGCTATCGGCATCAATCTGAATGGTTGGAATTACCCGGCGACCTTCGTAGTCGTCACGGTGACCGAATTCATACCCGGCAACCAGTGTTTCCATTCCCAGTTCGTTGAATAATTCCTGGTAGTGGTGAGCACGCGAACCTCCCACGAACATCATGGCTGTTTTGCCTTCGGTTTTCTTCCGGGCTTGTTCAATGGCGGCATTTACGGCTACCATTTCTTCAGCAATCACCACTTCAATGCGGTCAATCAATTCCTGATCGCCAAAGTATTGTCCTACTTTGCGCAATGTTTTGGCTGTAGCTTCAGCTCCGATAAAGTTGGCTTTTGCCCACGGAATACCGAAGGAAGTTTCCAACATTTCGGCCACATAGTTGATAGAACGGTGACACATCACCAAACTAAAGTCGGCTGTATGGGCAGTTTCAAATTGCTCCAGGGTAGAGTTACCCGACATAGTGGCTATAATATCAACGCCAATGCGTTCAAACAAATCTTCGATAACGAAAGCATCACCACCGATATTGTATTCGCCCAGTACGTTTACTGCGTATTTGTTTTTGCGTACGTAATTGTCGTTGTTACCAATCAGGTTTTTGTACAAACCGTTGTTGGCAATATGGTGACCGGCCGACTGTGATACACCGCGGTAACCTTCGCAAGAGAAACCGAATATGTTTACACCCGGAAATTCTTCTTTCATCTGACGGGCTACACGGTGTACGTCGTCACCAATCAGTCCAACGGGACAAGTTGAGAATATGGCAATGCCTTTGGGGTTGAATAATTCAATGGCTTCGCGAATGGCTACTTTTAGTTTTTCTTCTCCACCAAACACGATATTTGAATCCTGCATATCAGTTGAGAATGAATATGGAATAAAGTTTTCCATTTCAGGTTGGTCGGCACGGGTCTGGTTACGGCGGGTCAACCACGAGTAGAAACCACATCCGATAGGTCCGTGAGTAATGTTTATAATGTCCCTTGTAGGACCGAGAACCACCCCTTTACAACCTGCATAGGTACAACCGCGTTGAGTAATGATACCCGGAATAGTACGCACGTTCGATTGTATTTTAGGTATCGAATCGGGATCATTGATCACAATCGATTTTGCTCTTTTCTTTGCAACCTTGCTTGGGTAAGCTTTTATCACCTCTTCGGTGA
>CAIYTJ010000319.1 GCA_903929065.1 uncultured Bacteroidales bacterium
AAAGAGTTGATCATTGAGAATTAACAACCAAAGTGATTGGGATTATACCCTTTCGATTTTGAAATAGGAACATTAGAACGAAATTAATACCCAACAGCAAATTTAAAAAGTGCTGGGGAGTAACAGATTAGTAATAAGATTTGCAAATATATGCAATATTTTTATAATTATATCAAAGATTAGTAGAATTTTTTTAAGGTGAAATTTTAGCAATGAAACAAGCTGAATTTTGTTTTTAGCAAATGGAAATTTGAAAGTAAATCGTTATGTTGATTAAATTTTTCCAGTAACAGAAATACTTTGATTATGAACAAAAAAACGGAAAACAATCCAAAGGAAAGTTTTCCGTATCATAATTAAAAAATGAAATATCTTTTTTTTATTCGCAGTAATGATTTGAAACAGTTATTCTGAAAACTTAATAACTTCAACCGGGCAACTTTCGGCAGCTTCTTTTATTGATGCTTCGTATTCTGAATAATCAATTCCTTCGATGACCATAGCTTCGCCATCCATTTTAAACACTTCGGGACAAATTGCTTCACTCAATCCGCAACCTGTACATCCTTCTTCGATCCATCCTTTTTTTATTGCCATGATAATGTCTGATTTTAAGGTTTATAGGTATTGCTTAGATTGGTTGATGATTTCATAAAATCTCAACATCAAATTTATATAAATCAAACACTTATCGGGGAAGTATGTTCAATAAAAAATAGTTTTGCCGGCAGATTTTTGTTGAAATTTTACCCGCATTTTTTCAAAAAGAAACAGCCGGTAAAAACCGGCTGTTATTCTTAAAAAATTATTGATACTGTATGTAAATAGGTTGTGGTTTGAGTTTCATCAAATCCGTAGGTGTCAGCATTACATGCGGTGCCTTTTTCAGGTCATTTTTGTAAAACAGTTTGAATCCTGTAAACTGAACGGGTTCTTTATAAATATACAACAGATACGTGCTTTTTTTCAATATTGGTTCACCCCAGCCGTCCATGTTCATGACTAACTGCACTTCCGGATGCAGTTTGATATTTTTGTAATTTCGCACCATTCCCTGTGTAAACCTGTGTACAATCAGAATTTTAGGCGGTAAATTATTTTTCTGAACCAGTTTAGCCAGATAATCCGAACAAAAATTCACGTCAGTTGCATCCATAGTCCCGATTTTTTTGCCGGGATGGCTGCCATCTTTCATAGAAAACTCCGGATCAATTGCCAAATGCACATGTGGCATCTTCAAATATTTTTCCAACAATGGAATTTCAGTTTTTACGTCACTCAATGCCACCTGAACATCAAGGAATACAATGGCTTTTCCCATTCGGGCAATGGTAAGTGCTGAATCAATCTGACGAGCTGGCATACGCGTGCGGTACTTTCCATCTTTCAACGGAAAGCCTGAAGCAACAACGGCAATATAATGAATACAAGGTTGTACCGGAGTGGAAGGATCGGCTTTTTCCCATGCTTTTACTTCCAAATTCAGTTTTCTCCACAATTCTTTCGGAGGATATTCACCCAACACGCCCATTTTCTTTGAATAAAGGTTTCCATAATACGCTACTATCCGTTTGAAAGGAAGAATAGCTCCCGCCAGGGGATATGGTTGGTTTTCGCGTGGCCAGCGACCTGTAGTGTCACCGTTTGCCAGTGATTCTATTTTGTTGTTATAAGCTGTGGTATCAACCGGGATTTTTTGTACTTCGACTGTAGATTCTTCGACTTTTTTAGTTTGGTTTGATGCTGATTTCTTGTTACATCCGCTAAAAACAAAAATTAATGCAACCGCACAAGGGAAAAAATATTTTCTCATAAAGAATAATTTCAAATGTTTAAATTCGATATAAATGTACAAACAAATTTTGGAATACTAAAATTATTTTTGTTTTTTGAATGCCTGATGCATTGATTTTAGCAAACGCTGTGGTGTACAATCAGGAATAATGATTCGGCGAACCGTTTGTAATGGCACCACGGAGTCACGTTTTGAAAAAAGGGTAAACGATATCTTCATATATTTGCTTAGTTCCATAGCACCATTATGATTATAAACTCCATTCGGATAAGCCCAGTATTCAACCGGCATACCCACAATCTTTTCCAGTTTCTTTTTCGGTTCGGCAACTTCTTTTTTCCAGTCGGCTTCGTCTTTATACTTGATTACCATAGTATGATCCCAGCTATGTAACCCGATAGTATGTCCTTTTTTGGCTAGTTGGGCAATTTGATCGGTCGTCATATAGTTTTTCTTGTTATACGTAATGGTCATAATAAAGAATACACCCCGGAATCCGTGTTTTTCCATTACCGGTGCGGCAATAGCAAAATGTTCTATCCGCGAATCATCAAAAGTAATTAATACAGGTTTTTCGGGCAATGCTTTGTTATAAACAAGGTAATCATATAACTGGGCTGGCGAAACAGAATGATATCCGCTGTCGGCCAATACTTTCATATGGGCAGAGAAAGTAGCGGGTGTAACTGAATATTCGCTCTTTTTCCCATCGGCAATGCGATGGTAGCAAAGTACAGGAACTTCAGCTTTTGCCAAAATCTGAGCCGGAGTGTTTTTTGATTGACCGTTTTCAGATACATTTTTTTCTTCTTCCGGTTTATTAGCAGTACCGGTGTTTACGTTATTCTTGTTTGCGTGGTTGCAGCTGCTAAAAATCAAACCTGCAAACAGCGAAGCAACAATAATCAGTTTTTTATTCATAATCTTATTAAGTTTCAAATTTATATAACAATTTTTTATTTACAGCACAAAAATAAATTTGTTTTTCTGTATTCTTCCACAAAAATACTTTTTTATTCTCTAAATCAACTGTTTTTCTCCACCCATTTCCGTGCATTTACAAATGCTTCTACCCACGGTGTGATTTGGTCATTTGCTTTGCGGTCAGCTGGATAATGCGCCCATTGCCATGGGAATACTGCCCGTTCGGGATGCGGCATCATGGCCAAATGGCGGCCATTGGACGAACAAATACCTGCTACCGAATAGTCAGAACCGTTCGGATTGGCCGGATAGCCGGTATAGGAGTATTTCGCCACGATATTATATTCTTCTTCACGGTTTGGTAAATAGAATTTTCCTTCACCGTGAGCTACCCAAACGCCGAGTTTACTGCCGCTTAATGGACCGAGCATCACCGAATTATTTTCCGGAATAGTCAGGCCCACAAAACCGGATTCGAACTTGTGCGAATCGTTGTGAAACATGCGTGGTTTCGAATCGTGTTCGGGATTGACCAGTCCGAGTTCAATCATCAGCTGGCATCCGTTACAAATACCCAGACTCAATGTGTCGTGGCGTTTATAGAAATTGTCTAATGCATGCTTGGCTTTTTCGTTGAACAAGAATCCTCCTGCCCAGCCTTTGGCCGAACCGAGCACGTCGGAGTTCGAGAACCCGCCGCAGAATACAATCATGTTTACATCTTCAAGCGTTTCGCGTCCGGTGGCAAGGTCAGTCATGTGAACGTCTTTTACATCAAAACCGGCCAGGTAAAGCGCGTATGCCATTTCGCGATCGCCGTTAGTTCCTTTGTCGCGGATAATAGCTGCACGGAAACCGCTCGACTCACGATCCTGCGAAAGACCGAATTGAGAGAACTTGCCGTTGAAGCTTTCATTGAAATGGAATTTCAGCGGTTGGTTCTTATAATTGTTGAATCGGGAAGAAGCACATATTTCGCCGCTTTGCTTGCGGTCCAGCAGGTACGATGAGCGGAACCACATATCGCGCAATTCATTTATGGAGAAAGAATAAGCAATGCTTTTCTTGTGTATTTCCAGGCGGCGTTCGGCAATTGGTTCTGCAATGCGTGCAAAGCCCACCCCGTTGTCGGCAAGCAGTTTTTCAACCGCTTTGCGGTCTTTTACCTGAATCAAAACGCCCGGATTTTCAGCAAACAAAATGTTTACCAATGAATTTTCTGCAATACCATCGAGGTTTACATTCAACCCGCCGGCTGCATTGGCAAAATTCATTTCGAGTAAAGCTGTCAGCATTCCACCTTCCGAAATATCGTGGCCGGCCAGAATCAGGTCTTTTTCAATCATTTCCTGAATGCTGTCGAAAGCAGCTTTAAAATACTCGGCATCTTGTACGGTAGGTACTTCTTCGCCGAGTTTATTCATGGTCTGTGCCAGTACCGAACCACCAAGTTTATGTGAATCGAATGAAAAATCGATATAATAAACGGCTGATTTTGGATCGTTTACCAATACCGGACCCACGGTCTTTTTCACGTCCGAAACTTCTGCTCCGGCAGAAATTATTACTGTTCCCGGCGAGAATACTTTTTCGTCACCGTATTTCTGCGTCATTGAAAGACTGTCTTTTCCAGTTGGAATGTTGATTCCCAACGAACAGGCAAAATCGCTGCAGGCTTCCACGGCTTTATACAAACGGGCATCTTCACCCGGATTTTTGCAAGGCCACATCCAGTTGGCACTCAGCGAAACGCTGTCCAATCCATGTTTCAACGGTGCCCAAACAATATTGGTCAATGCTTCCGCAATTGCCAGTACTGAACCGGCTTCCGGATTAACCATCGCAGCCAACGGTGCATGACCAATGGAAGTGGCAATACCCACGTTTCCTCGATAATCCAATGCTACAACACCTAAATCGTTCAACGGCAACTGGATTTCTCCGGCACATTGCTGACGGGCTATTTTACCGGTAATAGATCGGTCGACTTTGTTTGTCAACCAGTCTTTACACGCCACCGATTCAACCTGCAATACGTTTTGAATATATTCTAATAGTTTCTCTTCACTTATTTCAACCGGTGCATAATTTTCAACGATTGTACTATCAATCATTACTGTGCGCGGCGGTTTGCCAATCATATCATCGAGCCGCAAATCAATGGGTTTCCGGCCGTCGGCTTGTTCAAAAACGAATTGCATATCTCCGGTTGTTTCACCGACAACGTACATTGGTGCACGTTCGCGCTCAGCAATCCGTTGAACGCTTTTAATATCTTTTTCGCTGATAACCATTCCCATACGTTCCTGACTCTCGTTTCCCACAATTTCTTTGGCACTCAAAGTTTGGTCGCCAACCGGAAGCGCGGATACATCAATTTTGCCGCCGGTAGTTTCCACCAGTTCCGACAAACAGTTCAAATGACCACCTGCACCATGGTCGTGTATGGAAACAATCGGGTTTACAGCTGATTCTGCTAAGGTGCGAATTACATTCGAAACACGTTTCTGCATTTCAGGATTGGCTCGCTGTACGGCATTTAACTCAATGGCATTGTCGTAAACGCCAGTTTCAACTGACGAAACAGCACCGCCACCCATACCAATGCGGTAATTATCGCCACCCATTACCACCACTTTTTCACCGGCTGCCACTTCGCCTTTCAGGGCATCGCGCATGGTGCCGAAACCAACACCGCCGGCAAGCATAATCACTTTATCGTAGCCGAACTTCTTGTTGTTTTCTTCGTGTTCGAAAGTAAGTAAAGAGCCACAGATAAGCGGTTGGCCGAATTTGTTTCCGAAATCGGAAGCTCCGTTCGAAGCTTTGATCAGGATTTGTTCCGGAGTCTGGTACAACCATTTACGTGGTTTCATACCTTTTTCCCACGGACGTTCGTTGCCGTTACCGGATCCGTTCAAATCGGGGCGTGGATAACTGGTCATGTAAACAGCGGTACCGGCAATTGGCAAACTGGCTTTTCCACCGCCGAGACGGTCGCGGATTTCGCCACCTGTTCCGGTAGCCGCACCGTTGAAAGGTTCAACGGTAGTAGGGAAGTTATGTGTTTCGGCTTTAAGCGAAATAACCGATTCTATTTCCTTTGTCTGAAAATAATCTGGTTTATCGCCGCTTGCCGGAGCAAATTGTTCTATTTTAGGGCCGGCATTGAAAGCCACATTGTCTTTGTAGGCCGATACCAGTCTGTTCGGGTTTTCTTCGGATGTTTTGCGAATCAATTTAAACAGCGACAGTTCTTTTTCTTCGCCATCGATAATAAATTGTCCGTTGAAAATTTTATGTCGACAATGTTCTGAATTTACTTGGGAAAATCCAAATACTTCACTGTCAGTAAGCTTGCGGCCTATCTTTTCGCTGATTCCGTTCAAATATCCGACTTCGTCTTCACTCAATGCCAATCCTTCGCGGGCACTGTATGCAGCGATATCATCAATCTCCAGTATCGGTTCCGGTTCTTTGTTGATAGTAAAAATTTCCTGGTTCAATCCGGTATAAATGCGTTGCAGCATTGGATCGTATTCCAACCCGCCTTTTGCCATGGGAGTTTGAGGAACGGTTTGATATTCTTCTATGCGAAGAATGCCGGAAATTCCCATATTTTGAGTAATTTCAACGGCATTCGTGCTCCATGGCGTAATCATTTCGCGGCGCGGACCGACGTAATTACCCTCGACCTTGGGAGTTTCGAGCAGAATTGCTTCGCTGAAAAGCCATTCAAGCTTTCTTATATCTTCAACTTTGGGTGGTTGAACGGATTGTACGGCGTAAATGTGTTGATCGGAAGTTCTAAAAAATAGGATCATAATTTATTCAGAAGTTATGGAAGTTGCAGAATTTGAATAACTTGTGTATAAAAATCAGATGACTTCAACCATCTGTAATTTTGCAACAAAGATAGTCAATTTTGATGGGGAATGAAACAGTTTGAATCAGAAATATTGTTGAATTATGAACAGAAAAGTTTAATTTTTAATTTTCTGATACACCCGCACATAATCCACCTTCATGGTGTCGGGAAAAATAGTGGTTTCATTCGGATTTCCAGGCCAGTTCCCGCCAATCGCCAGATTCAGAATGATATAAAACGGATGTTGAAATTCATCCGCATTGTCTTTATTTTTTTTGATTTTACCCTCGTGGTACTTTTTTCCATCTAAAAACCATTGAATTTTTCCTTTATCCCATTCAACAGCATAAATATGGAATTGCGTGACATCACATTTCTTGGTGGCTTCAAAGCTGACTAATCCGTTTTTGTCCCAATGCATGGTGCTGTGAATAATATCTTCATTATTAATGTGTTCCACTATATCGATTTCACCGCATTTCGGGCTTCCTACATATTTGTAATTTTGCCCCAACAGCCAAAACGCCGGCCAAATGCCTTTCCCTGTTGGCATTTTAATCCGTGCTTCTATTTTTCCATACAAAAAATTGAATTTTCCATCGGTGGACAATTTTGCCGAAGTGTAGCCGGCATCCTGAACATTTTCCTTACGGGCAATAATCAACAGGTTTTCATTCTGAATGTTGCAGTTCTCGGGACGTTGTGAAGTGTAAAATTGAAGTTCATTATTTCGGATAGTATTCGTGTCGAAAACCCATTTTGTAGTATCAGGTAAACCGTTTTTATCAAATTCGTCCGACCAAACCAGTTTCCAGTTCTGAGCATGCGAAAATGCGGACAACAACAGAAAACAGGTAATGAAAATCCGGTTCATTTGGTTAGATTTCGAGTAAAGTTTCCAGATAATGCTTTTCAATTCCATAGATTTTCTTGATTGCAGCAATGTTGTCCAGAATTTGTTGTTTTTCGAATTTTATTTTCGTTTTTTTGCCAACAATCATCACATTTTTAGGCGTGTGTTCCAGCGAAATAAATTCAAAAACATTGGTTTTGTAACCGAAAGCTTCCAATATCATGGCGCGGATGGTATCGGTAATAATTTCTGCCTGACGTTCTTTCAGAATGCCGAATTTGGTGATATTTCCCAATTCGTTCGTAACATTCATGGCTTTGCGGATTTGCTTGTGACAGCACGGTGCACAAACAATCAAAGAGGCATTAGACTGAATTCCACGAAAAATTGCGTCGTCGGTAGCGGTGTCGCAGGCATGCAAAGCGATTAAAATATCAATCTTATCAAGGTTAGTATTAGCGATAGTTCCTTTTTTAAAGTTTAGCCGGTCGAACTTTGATTTCCCGGCAATGGTGTTGCAAATATTCACCAGATCTTCACGAAACTCAACGCCGGTCATAGTTGGCGCAAGTTTTAAATGCGTTGTCAGGTAGTCGTATAAAGCAAAAGTCAGGTATCCTTTGCCCGAACCCATATCCACCACATGAAAATTCTCGGGAAGTGAGAGTTCATCCAGATTCGGAGCCAGCAATTCGATATATTTATTGATTTGGCGGTACTTGTCGCTCATTTCGCGGCGCAGTTCAAAATCAGCATTAGTTATGCCCAGCTCACGCAAATAGATATTGTCTTTCAGGTCAATCAACTTCTCTTTTATTTTGTCATGTGTAAAAGTAACCGGAACCTGCACTGAGGGTATTGCCGTTTTAAGTTGGATTTTACCGTTTGGTAAGGTGTAAAGATTCACTGTAGCATTTTCAGCCAACAGTTCGGCATTATTGAAATCAGTATCAATGGCTTTTGAAATCAAAGCGATACCTTCTTCGGTTTCATAATTTTTGGTTATATCTTTGGTATTGTGACGGTAAACTAAATTTAGTGAATATCCTTTTTTCAACTCCACAGTCGTGACAATTATCTTTTTAAGGTCTGAATCTTTATCTTTCTTAGCTGAAAGCGAAAGCTTTATTAATTTTTTGCTTTCAACTGCTGATTGAAGTTTCTCAATAAATATTTTCTTGTTGGTTTTCATCGATTATGTATGAAATGA
This sequence comes from uncultured Bacteroidales bacterium, assembly GCA_903929065.1. Classification (GTDB taxonomy): domain Bacteria; phylum Bacteroidota; class Bacteroidia; order Bacteroidales; family Paludibacteraceae; genus Paludibacter. Next base: position 8,651 of record CAIYTJ010000319.1, read on the forward strand.
AGTGCAAAGATAATTCTTTTTACATTGAATCAGAAATAACAAAAAAATGAGAATCTATTGATGGCAGATTCTCATTTAAATATAAATACTTTTTTGCTGATTTTCAACTGATAACCTGCG
>CAIYTJ010000320.1 GCA_903929065.1 uncultured Bacteroidales bacterium
ATCAATTAGACTGAACATTTTTTTATAGCTTTCAATTGCTTTTGTATCTTTTCCTTGTGTGTATAAATAATCACCTAAATTTTTCCGTATAAAATCAAAATGAACATTTAAGATTTGAGGACTTTTATATAATGAATTATTTTCACCTATTTTTTTTAATTGATCAAAATATCTAGATTCTATATCACACCAATTCTTAATCGAAAAGTCTTTTAATAATACTCCCATGAATCGATTTATAAAATCTTTCTCGTTAAAATTATTATTAGAAATTTGCATTGATAGTTCTTTGTAATTCTGCACTGACATCATATTAAAAACATATTTCGACAATGTTTTTTCTAAACATAATTTATTAATGAGATATTCAATAAAGTGATGATAGCTAGTTTTCATGTCATGCGCCAAATCAAATCCATTTCCAATAATTACCAGATTATTCATAAAACTATTGTTTAGAGGTTTAATTTCACAAAGATAGAGAAATTAGTTAATCAAACAAAACAACTCCCCGAAACCTCAGTATCGGGGAGTTGTTTCAAAATGCAAATGAGAAGTTGAATAAAAGTCAACTCCTCATTTATGCTTACTAATTACATTTGGTCTCTACCATAATAGACCACAGGTTCGCCCATTACCCCTGATTTTTGCATTAATTTTTTGCGTGCAGGGTTCATCATAGCGGCTTTTGCCTGTTGCACATCGGTAATTTTGAAAACCAGGTATACCAGATTAGGATCGTCGATACCCTGTGCCAATACGCCATCCACTATTCCATCTTTTGCTCTCATTTCCGGACCTTCTTTATCAAAAACTTTAATCCAGGAATCATAGTCTTTTACATGAATGACTACTTCAGCATAATCGCTTGGCATCTGTATGGCTTTGCTCATGCGCAATACCTTAATAAAAAGTATGGTTGGTGCTGAAGTAACACCGCCTTTTTGCATGACATCTTTTAGTACAGGGTTCATGGTAAAATCTTTTGCTTTTTGTACATCTTCAATCATAAAAGGTATTTCTACTTCATTCTGGTTTTCGATGCCACGGGACAGACCAAGCAGATGCAGACCGGCAGCATTCCTATTGACACTGTCAGCATCAAAAAATGGTTTCCAAACGCTGTAGTCGGCCACCGTGTGCCTGATTACAACTACATTAAAAGGTAATGACATCATGTCATCCGGCGGAACATTTTCATTTATAGCAAGTTGTTCAGTCGTTTTAGCATCCGTGTTGGCTGCTTTGCTGTTGTTGTTTCGGGTATTACCCGCAAAAAGTGCAATGGACAGGCTCAGTGCCAGTGCCAATTGAGTTGTTATTAATCTTTTCATCATTTTGTTGTAAATTTAATTATCCTTGCTTACTCTTTTCGGTTTTCAGCTTCCCCGTAATAAAACTGTCAAAGTAAAGTTTGTAAACTCTAAATTCTATAGTAGTGTCAGGACATTCATTGCTAATAATTAAATACCTGATTTTCGAAGTTTATTTGTAATAAGAATAATATAAAAAGCAAAATTGTTTTTAAGTGATTGGTCTAACAGTTATTAGAGTAATAAAGTTCTGATATAAAGATTTATTACAATTGATGTTGATATATAAAAAAAACTTCCCGATACGCTTTCGCCTATCGGGGAGTTGTCCAATATCTATTATCTTGGTTCTATTATCTAAAATCTTATTTCATTCTTCTCTGTCGGTTGTGTCCCATACTCAAGCCATCGCCCCGGCTTCCGTTTCGTTCATGAATCATCATGGGGCTAAGTGCATTTCTGCCTGATTTAAACATCGTGTTCCGTTCGTAAACAGTTTTGAGTTTCATAAGTTTACCGGAGCTGCTAC
>CAIYTJ010000321.1 GCA_903929065.1 uncultured Bacteroidales bacterium
ATAGGCGATTCAATAAATTATTCTTTCTTCTAAATATTACATAAACCCTGAAGCATAACGTATGGAATTAATCACGGAAGAAGAAATAGTAGAAACAATTCAAACGGACAAATCAATCGGGAAACCGATTTGGTATACAATGCTGATGGTATTAAGTACTATACCGATATTACTTTGGCTTCTTTGGGTATTCTTATTATTATTCAAATTTGAGATTCGTACTCATGAAAACTCTCTTGAAGAAAATTTAATTTTTTACAGCATTTTATTTTCTCCAATTTTTTTTATAGCTTCGCTGTTGATAAGTTCAAGAATATTCCATAGAAACAAATTCCTTTCTATTGTGTTACTTATTTTTCCACTTGTTGTTTTTTGTATTGGATGGTTTCAGTTAAGCTATTCAATGAAATAAAGGTTAGTTATGATTTCTCTAAACGAACAAATAAAATTCCTTTTTCAAGAGCAGGTTTCCAATTGGGTACTTGCACGAGAGAATTATACCGGGCTTGAAACAGTACGAACCAAATCGTTCGATTTTGGCGATTTTGAGGTGAAAGTGCAGTTTAATCCGGCACGTATGGTATCATCCGGAGCCAAAGTGGATGCCAAGACGATTGCTGAGCGCAAATGTTTTCTGTGTGCCGAAAACCGTCCTGTCCCACAGCACTCAGTCAGTTGGGGCAATTATGATATATTGGTTAATCCCTTCCCTATTTTCCCGGAACACTTTACCATTCCCCTCAAAGCACACAGTCAGCAAGAGATAAAACCCTATTTTATCGATATGCTCGAGTTAGCAAAAGAGCTGGATAATTATCTCGTTTTTTATAATGGTACCCGGTGTGGTGCTTCTGCCCCTGATCACATACATTTTCAGGCCGGGACAAAGAATTTTTTACCGTTAGTAAACGATTATAAGCGGTTGAAATCAACCCATGCCGATTTAATGATTAATGAGGTAGACTCAGCTTTATATCGAATGAAAAACTATCTTCGTACCGTTTATTGCATCGAATCCAGTACTGTTTCTTCTGCTCATAAATGCTTTAGCTTGTTGTACTCCATGTTTCAAAAAGAACCGGGTGTGGAGCCGATGATGAATATTGTTTGTACTTTTGAATCTGATAAATGGTATACCTTCGTGCTTCCCCGCAAAGCCTTCCGCCCCTGGCAATATGCTGCCGAAGCTGAACGTCAATTGCTCGTCAGTCCCGCCACCGTTGAAATGTGCGGCATTTTTATCACTCCTGTCGAAAGACATTTCGAGCGAATTATCAAAGAAGATGTGGTAAATGTCTTTCAGCAGGTAAGTTTGTAAGCAAAAAGGGAATTTATTATAGTATTTTACTTGTTATTACATGTTTATTACTTCTATTTACATGTATTTTACTTCTATATACATTCTTTTTACTTCTATTTGCATGCTATTTACTTCTATTTACATGCTACTTACTTCTATCTACATTCATTTTACTTCTATATACATATAAATTATATCTAATATAAAGTAATTTGCATTTAATAAGGAGTATAA
>CAIYTJ010000322.1 GCA_903929065.1 uncultured Bacteroidales bacterium
CAAACATCGTATATGTTATTGTATTTATATATTGATATGAGGTTATTATCAGTAATATCTAATAAAGCTGGTTTCAGGATATTCCTTCGGTTAATACGGGATATTTGCTCGATCCGCATGGTGCAGTTGGTTACAGAGCTTTAAAAGAAAGATTAAATGCGAATGAAACCGGCGTTTTCCTAGAAACAGCACATCCGGCCAAATTCCTCGAAACAGTGGAAAATATTATTGGAGAAAAAGTGGAAATACCGCAGAAATTGCAGGAATTTATGAAAGGTGAGAAGAAAAGTGAGCCAATGACCAAGGATTTTCATGTATTTAAATCGTATTTAATGACGATTTAGTTATGTTTTCGTATAAAAAAGAAGCGAGAAGTCAATTTGACCTCTCGCTTCTTTTTTATATTTAATCTTGATTATTCTTCTTCTAATACATCAATAGTAGAATCAATTTCGAAAGCCGAAAGCTGACGGCGGAAAATTTCGTCCAGCGAAATCTGGAAAGTTTCGGTATGTGCAATGCCTGGAATTAAAGTCAAATGCTCCAAAATGATTTGCAATAAATGACGGTTATCTTTGGCATATATTTTTACAAACATGGAATATTTTCCGGTGGCGTAATGACATTCAACCACTTCCGGTACTTTCTTCAACTCTTCTACAACAGAATTAAACATTTTAATGTCATTCAGGGTAATCCCAATGTAGGCACAGGTTTGGAATCCAACCTTATAGGTGTCGATTACGAATTCAGAACCTTTAATAATTCCGGTATTGCGTAATTTTTGAATGCGTTGGTGAATGGCTGCACCTGAAACATTGCATTCGCGTGCAACTTCCAGAAAAGGAATTCGAGCATCCTGCGAAATAAGCTGTAAAATTTTCTTGTCTAATCTGTCAATTTGATGTTGTGCCATATGTTTGATTTTTTCCTTTATAATATTCGATTGGTTCCGATTGTAAAATTTTAATGCAAATGTATTTAATATTTTCCAAATTCATGCCATTTTTGCAATAAATTGATAGTTAAATGTATAAAAATCTACTTTTTATCTATATTTCCCTTCGTTGCAGTCTTTCAAAACGCTTAAATAACTCTGATAACGCGATGAACTTATAAATTGTTTTTCCACAGCCTGAATTACAGCACATTCGGGTTCGTGAACATGAGTGCAATTGGCGAACTTACAGTTTTTGGAAAATGAGAAAATTTCTTTAAAATAATGACCGATTTCGGCTTCTTCCATGTCAATAGTTCCAAAACCTTTAATTCCCGGAGTATCGATAATATGACCGCCGGAAATTAACTCGAACATCTCGGAAAAAGTAGTGGTGTGCATTCCCTTGTTGTGATACGACGAAATTTCGGCAGTTTTAGCGAGCGAATGTGGTGCAATAGCATTAATTAACGTGGATTTCCCGACTCCCGAATTACCCGAAAACAGCGTTGTTTTACCTTTCAGGAAGACAATCAACTCCTCAATATTGGTTGAATTTTTAGCTGAAATATTAAACGTAGGATATTCAAGCGATTCATACAGATTAACCAGTCCTTCCAGGTATTCGTTTTCCTTTTCGTCGTAACGGTCAATTTTATTGAAAACCACACAGGCCGGAACGCGGTATGCTTCGGCAGTTGCCAAAAAACGATCAATAAAAATAGTGGAAGTTTCGGGATAATTGATGGTTACAATCAGTGCCACCAAATCAAGATTGGCAGCAATAATATGCGATTGTTTGGATAAATTGGAAGAACGGCGAACGATATAATTCCGGCGATCGTGAATGGCATGAATCATTCCTGTGCCGTCAGCATTTTTCTCAAAATCGACCCAATCGCCCACGGCAATTGGATTGGTACTGCGAATCTCCTGCATACGAAAATGACCTTTCATTTTGCATTCAATCAATTCGCCGTCATCAGTTTTCACCTGATACCAACTGCCTGTGTTTTTTACCACTAATCCGGTCATGGGAATTTACAATTTACGATTGGAAGGTGAAATCTTAAGTTTAGTCATTGGTGGAACAATTCGGATAAATATTGAAGTATAAAGATTGAATTTGTTCACCCATTGTAAATCGTAAATCATAAAAATCGTAAATTCTTACACGGTCATTATTTCTTTTTCCTTGGCAACGTACATCTCATCAATTTTTTTGATGTATTTGTCGTGGATTTTTTGAACCAATGCTTCCGCATCTTTTTCCTCATCTTCCGGAAGACCTTCTTTTACCAGTTTTTTCAAATGCTCAATCGCATCGCGGCGTGCATTGCGAACGGATATTTTGGCATCTTCACATTCTGCTTTCGATTGTTTGGCAAGCTGACGTCGACGTTCTTCGGTCAATGGAGGAATTCCCAACCGGATGGTTTCACCATTATTCATAGGGGTAATACCAACATCCGAATTAAGAATGGCTTTTTCAATAACAGCTATCAACGCTCTTTCGTAAGGTTGAATACTGATGGTTTTAGCATCGGGAGTGGTGATGGTGGCCACATTCGAAACGGGAACATGCGAACCGTAATATTCCACTTTGACTCCATCAAGGATGCGGATATTGGCCTTTCCGGCACGAATATGCGCTAACGCTTCATCCAAAAACAGACAGGCTGCTTCCATATTATCTTCGGCGTGCGTGAGGTAGGGTTTAATGTCTTGCATAAGTAATAATTTGACCCCTAGCCCCTAAAGGGGGACAAGAGTTTGTGTTTTTAATGTATTCTTAATATTTGCTTTTTATTCTTTTTCCCCTTTAGGGGTTAGGGGTTACCAATGTTCCTATTTTTTCTCCCAGCATTACCTTTTTCAGGTTTCCAACCGTATCCATGTCGAAAACATAGATCGGCATATTGTTTTCCTTGCACATGGTGGTGGCAGTCAAATCCATCACTTTCAGGTTGCGGTTATAAATTTCGTCGTAGGTAATTTCTTCGAATTTGGTAGCTGTGGGATCTTTCTCCGGATCGGCGGTGTAGATTCCATCCACGCGGGTTCCCTTCAGCATGACGTCTGCTTCAATTTCGATTGCACGTAGCGAAGAAGCCGTGTCGGTGGTAAAAAACGGATTGCTTGTTCCGGCCGAAATGATTATCACTTCGCCTTTTTCCAGTCCTTCCACTGCTTTTTGTTTGCTGTAATATTCTCCAATCGGTTCCATGCGGATAGCGGTAAGGACACGCGATTTTACTCCTGCGGCCTGCAAGGCTGAGTTTAATGCCAGGCTGTTGATAACGGTTGCCAACATACCCATTTGGTCTCCCTGAACACGGTCGAAGCCTTTGGAAGTTCCGCTCAGTCCACGAAATATGTTTCCGCCGCCAATAACAATACCAACCTGAACGCCTAAACCAACTATTTCGGCAATTTGCGAAGCATATTCACCCAGACGATTCTCGTCGATGCCATATTGCTTTCCGCCCATAAGCGATTCACCGCTCAGTTTCAACAAAATGCGTTTAAATGCTACCATCTTATTCAGTTACAATTTAGTCAGTTACTATTTACGATTGCAATTCTTGATTATTTAGCAAAAGTAACTGATTTGATTTAGATATGCAAACAAAAACTAATTAAGTGCGGGAATCGGGCTGTTAAGAAGTTTTCTTTCGTTGAATATACATAATTGCAAAATCATAGATTAGCATGCCCACAATCAATACAAGGCAAACCCAATAACCCCAAAGACGTGTAGTCGTAAAAGGATTGGATGACTGTGCAAAAGCAAGCGAAACCGCACCTAACACATTTAATAAATGGAAAATGGAATTGTAATCTTTCAGTTTCACCACAAGACCCAACACCAGGAGCACCAACGCAAAAGCAACTCCCATCATACGAAAGAAATAAAACACATCAAGCGCCGATCCAATCCCCGAGTAATTATCCGAAGGGCGTAAAAGCGGTTTTAAAAAAGGCAGCCGGTAAGATATTTTGGCAGAAAACGAATCATCATTCGGTTCATCTTTTTGTTTGGTGAGCACAGGTTTTGTACTTGCCGAATCATTGACCATGGTATCTTGAGGAAGATTCATGGCAGTATTAGCCACGGAGGATTCGACCCTTGAGGTATCCACTTTCACCCTTGTGGTATCTGTTTTCGGAGC
>CAIYTJ010000323.1 GCA_903929065.1 uncultured Bacteroidales bacterium
GATTAAAGAAGTATTCGGGGGTCATGTTATGAAAAATCTATTATTTGTATTGGTTCAACTATTATAATTGCATTTTTAGGAGGCCATTCATTGTCCTTTACAAATTCAATACCTCCTGTATTAAAAGTATAAATAGGATTTTCTAATCGTTGTTTTCTCTTTTTAATTACATTATAGTCAACATCCTCTTGCTTTGCAAATGCCGCCAAAGTCTTAGCACCTAAATAGGACATCGCCTGGTCAATAAATTGAACTAACTGATCGTCTGAGATAGCTCCGGATTGATAGTTTTGGAAAAACTTTTCCTGTAATTGATTGAATGTCATTGGTCAAAATTTTGAAGTGTACATATAAGGGTGCTAGGCACTATTTAAAAAAGAGCGCAGTTTATATCATTCCTTGACTTCTATTGCAGTATAAATGACAGTAGTTGTCAATTATGTACCAACTCTTTTCTATTTGCTCCGTATTTCGTTTAATTACGTCTTCGGGAGTTTTTACAGTTTTATCAGCCATTAAAATGAAATTGTCTATTGGTTCAAGTGGTTTGTTAAGTCGAACTCTCCAATATAGAATTTCTTCGCTCTTGTTCTGTATTTGCATTAAAAGCGTTGTTTTCTTTTGTATTGCCTCCGCTTCCGTGAGTACTTTTCTTGGTAATCTAAATTCTTTACTCATAAGCGTATGGAGTTGCAAATTTTGCTCTTAATGCGATTAACTCATTAATCCTTGTAGTTTATTCGGATATTACTTTGAATTTATCCGGGTGTTCTGGATTGTCTTTTAACCAGCGATTGAGCCGTGTACGGTTAAACTTAATTTTCTTGGTTAATCCGCAATGAATGTCTTGTTCTTGACTTTTTGATAATAATTTGATTGCCATAATTGTAATTTTTAAAGTTATTATTTTGAATTAATTTGTTGAAAAAGAAAGAAATAAACAGTGCCTAACATATAACTATCCCTATTTAGGGGCGTGAGGTTATGCTCCCGAAGTGAAATTAGTAAGTTTTGTTCGCTATCCATCATTTGCGAAAGCCCCTAAATCAGGATAGTAGCGACCGTTAGGCGCATTTAATACCGTAAATCAGTCCAGTTAATTAATTTACCTGAAAAGTCAGAGTTAAACCATTCAAAAAATGATTCTATTGAATCAAAACCATCATTAAAAGCCAATTCGTTCATTCTCACTATTGCCTTTAAATCTGGACATAAATTATCATATATGTATTTGTTATCAATAATAACGACAGTCCTTTTTGAGCCTATTGGATAGTCATAGAAAATACAAATGTGTTGAGTACTTTTGCAAGTATCCAGTTTAAAGCAATTGTAATTCTTAGTTCTTACACCGGTTGCCATGTGCATCACCATACCGGCATGCCAACGGTTGTGTACATCTTCACGAATGGTATGTTTTTTAGTTCCTGCAGTAATTTTATCAGGGAACTGTTTGTTGAATCCTATAACCATGATATTCGATTTAAATGGTGTTTAAATTATGCCGTCCAACGCTTTGGTTTCGGCTTAGGGCTAATGCAGCGGGTCAAGGCTGCAAAAGCTTTGTATTATACCAGATTGGTATTAGGTGTTTCGATTACTTCTTTGATTACCGGATTAATTTCTTCAGTTTCCGGTTCGTCATCAAGTCCAAAGGCTGAAATTGACAGCGGCAAAGCGTGTTCTTTTCCATGCTCATCTTTGAATTTTACTTCAATAAACTGGCACGATTTTACAGGTTTGTAAGCCTCTTCAATAATCCTGATGCCATCAGAGAACTCTTCATTCTGTACTCGGTTAGCCAGTTTACGAAGTTCTAACACGCGGTTGGCTTTCAGGTTACCTTTTGCATCTTTCTTGAGTAAATCCATAATGGTTTCAACCAGTGCTGCAGATTCGGTGTCTTTGGCCAACGAACCCATGTAGGTTTTAATCTTTACGATACCTGCGCTGAGCGTGTCGTCAAAGCTTTCGGTAACGCGGTGACCAATTTTAATGGTTATAGAACCATCCAACGAGGTGAACGAGTGGCTTTGTTGGCTTTCTTTCGTGCCGTAAATCTCGTTTTTCATTTCTACCACTGATTCGAAGTTATCGAACACCTTTTTCTTTACATTCAGAATGTGTTTTGAAAGTCCTACAAGCGGTTTAAACGATTCTTCAACCGTATCGCTCACAATAGACTTATACAAGTCACGTTCGGCTGCAATAGTCTGTTTCTTTTCCTTTTCAGCTTTGTCAATCTGCTTTTTTAAGTCAGCAATTTGTGCGGGTGTCAATGCATTGACATCAATTTTTTGAGTTGTTTCCATAAAATGAAGTTTTTAGAAGTTTATTTTAATATAGTAGTAAATTCCAGTAATGACGGCTGCAATTAAGCAACCTAAAGCGGTGAAAATGATAATTACTAATGTCCTGCAACCTTCGTAATCAATGTTTTCGTCAAACGTTTCGTCCTGATCGTAATCAGGAACCGGTTGTTTAGTCGTTTCCATTCTTATCCATTTTTAGTTTGATAATAAGAA
>CAIYTJ010000324.1 GCA_903929065.1 uncultured Bacteroidales bacterium
TAAAAATTATTTTTAAACTTCGAAATCAAAAAAGGTTGGAATCAAAAATAGAGTAAATAAAAAACTGTTTAGTTGGTTGATGTTTATTTAACAAGACTGAGAAAAAGACCAACACAGCCAATTAATATGATAATAACTCCAGTTACCTGATTAATTAGCTTTAATTCCCGCATGTTCAATTTGTTTTTAAAACGGCTTACTAAAAAAGTCAGTAAACTCCACCAAAGAATGGCACCGCCAAGAATAGATAATATCCCACAAATTGACACAAACAGGGTAGTTTTATTTCCTATAAACTCAAACCGTGCAAAAAGGGCAATTAAAACAAATAAAACTAATGGATTTGAAAAAGTTAATCCGAAAGAGGTTAAAAAGTCGCCCGGCAGACTGTGTTTGACAGTTTCATTTGGTTTAGGTTGGGTAGCCGGATTACTTCTGAAAATGTAATATCCAAAAAAAGCGACAACTAAACTTCCAACCAATTGAATTACAAAACGATGTTCTTCAATAAAATCGAGAACAAAACTTAGAAAAAATAAAGTTATAATTGTATATATTAAGTCTGAAGTTGTTGCGCCCAAACCGGTTGCAATTCCATGTTTTTGGCCTCTGTTAAGTGTTCTTTGAATGGTAAGCATTCCTATCGGACCGAGAGGAACCGATATACACAGGCCAATAAGAATTCCTTTTATAATTATCTCAAGCATTTAAAGCATTTATTATTTGCAATGCAAAGATAGCCTTTTTTTGGCAATTTAAGTGCATAATATCAGCAGAGATTGAATCCAAAACTGCTGAAAAAATTAACCGTCAGGTTGTTAGAATCCAAAATCATTAATTTTTTTATCAAACTTTTTAGCTTCCGATGGCTTTTTTGCTTTGAGTTGAGTATTAACTCCTTCCACATAAATGGCCTGATAAGGTCGCACCGGACAAATAGATTCGCAGGCTCCACAGCCAATGCAAAGATCTTTGGTAATTTCGGGAATGGTGAGACCATCGTTTTTATACGGAATCATGTGAACAGCCTGCGTAGGACAATGCTCCGAGCAAGCTCCGCAATCTTTATCATTGGTAAAAACCACACATTTTTCTTTTCTGAAATTTACCATTCCAATTTGAGTCAGTTTCTTTTCTTCAACAGTGAGCTTTTGTAAAGCAGTTGTCGGACAAACAGTTGTACAAATATTACAGTCATAGGTACAAAAAACTTCGGTCGAAAAAACCAAATGTGGTTGCGTAATTCCTGTAATTCCGTACTGCAAACCGGCAGGTTTCAAAACCTGCATGGGGCATTTTGAAACACATAACTGACAGCCGGTACAATGATTATTGAAATGTTTAATAGTTCCAGCACCCGGAGGCATAATTGGAGTGCGTGAAAGTATCGGGTCGTTATTCGAAAGTACTTTTGCAGGTTTAGCAAGCGCTGCAGTGGCAATAATTGCTCCCGAAGTCATCAAAAATGTTCTTCTGCCATTGCTTATTTCGTTTGAAATCGGATGTCCCTGTACTTTTTTGTAACGGAATTCATATTTTATTCCACCGTTTTTGCAGGACGATAAACAATTGAAACAGGTTACACAACGGGAATCGTCCACTTTCATATTCTTTGAGTCAATACACTGCGATTTGCATTGTTTTTCGCAAACACGACAACTTGTGCATTTTGTTTCCTCAATTTTTATTCTGAAAAGCGAAAATCTTGATAACAAACCAAGTCCTGTTCCTACCGGACAAATAACGTTGCAATAAGAACGACCTTTGCTCCATGACATTTCGGTGACCTTATAGAAAAAAAGCAGTGCTACTCCGAACGCAAGCGGTATAAATGCCACTTGTTTTACTTCATAAACCGAATAGATTTTTACTTTGCTTAATAATACGGATAAGCCATTGTTTCCCCAAATAACTAATGGTCTGAATAACTGCGAAATAATCCGACCGAATGTACTGTACGGATCAAATAATAAAACCAGAAATGAACTGCCAAATATAAATACTATAACTGTCAGTGCCAGAATGGAATAACGGATGATATTATTCGGTTTGGAATACTCAAAGCGAAATTTTTTCTTTTTGCGGAAAAACATTGTCTTTCTGGATAAAATATCCTGAAAAACTCCTAACGGACAAATCACCGAACAGTAAATTCGTCCGAACAACAAACTCAATATCAGCAAAATAATAAGTATAATAAAATTCAGCGAAAGCAAAGCCGGAATCCACTGAATACTTAATAACTGATGGAATTGAGTAGGTAATTTTCCTGTAAAATCAATGAAAAAAAGGATTATGGGAAGGAAGAAAAGCAGAGATAATACTACGCGGATTTTTTTTAGATATTTCATAAGATAATTCTCATTTACAAATTCCCAATTTCCAATTAATATTTTAACTGGAAATTGGGAATTAGTAATTGATTAATTCATTTTGATTCGTTTTACATTTAGTTCTTCCAGATTCATAGTACCTACGTGATTTTTTTCAGCAAGTTCAATGTGTCTTACATCCTTAATGTCAGTTGGTTGAACCTGTGCAAAGAGTTTAAAAGCTGCTGTATCTGCAGCTACATAATCGGGCGAAACGATAAGCGATTTGAGCATTACCACATCAGCTTCCGATTTACCCTGTGGGCCATTAGATTTCATAATGCGGTAAGCATCAACAATATTCAATGCAGGTTTTTTATGGAAAGTAGCTATATCGGCAATACACTGGTGTAAGTCATTTTTATGGAAAGTTTTTCTATCCCAAACAATTCCCATCAGGTTTTTCATGGAAATTGAGTTTTTAGCACCA
>CAIYTJ010000325.1 GCA_903929065.1 uncultured Bacteroidales bacterium
GGCAGAAATAGTTGACAGAACCGGGAATATGTTTAATAATGAAGGAAATATTAAACCAATTGCACCTAAAAATTCTAATGAACCGGCTATTTTTATTTGCTTATCGTCAAGGTCTGTCAATCCCTTCATTCCTTTTTCAAGTAGTTTAGCTTTAGGAAGAAGTAATTTATTAACACCTGTAAAAATGAATACCAATGCGATAACTCCTTTCAAAATCCAACTTGTTGTTTCCATAAGTTCTTTACTTGTTTTGATTAATGTATATATTTTTTCAACAATGAAGTAATATTAAATGTTCATGAAACAATTTTAATATTAAATGCGCCTGAATTAGTTGCTCCCAATACCCGAACCCACAAAGCCAGATACATTTCGGTTCCCCGTGAAGTGGTGATATCGCCCAAATCAATGATATTATTTTCAGCCCAGCCAAAAGATTTCAGAATTCCTTTCACTTCATTTTTGGCTGATACGTCATTGCCACTTAAAAATGTGTTATGGTCGCCGCCGTTTATCATTCCCGGATTGACCATGATGCCGCACCACATGGTATTAAGCGCTTTTACAACCCTGGATTCAGGATAAGTTTTCTGTATTTCTTCTCCCAACGAATTGGTATTTGCAAAAGTGAGCGAAGGCGGCATTCCTTTCGAAAAATCAAGCGGATTGGAAACGTCAACAAGGATTTTATCTTTCAGATTGTTTTTGCCGACCATTTCCAACGCTTCCAGGGAATACAAACCTTTCGTGCAATTAAAAATGATTTCTCCAAAAACGGCAGCATCGGTAAATGTGCCTGCAAAAGCCTTATCAGAACCATGTTTGGATACAAATTCAAGTGCTTTTTCATTCGTTGCTGTCCGTGAACCCATCATAACCTGATGACCTAATTCAATTAATTTGTAACCGACGGTTTCACCAACTGCGCCGGTTCCTAAAATTCCAATTTTACTCATAAGCTTTAGATTAAATATTAATTATGATCGTGATATGCCTTTTTCAGGCCTTTAATATCCAGCTTAATCATTTGCATCATGGCTTGCATTACCCGTTCCGATTTTTCCCGATCGGGATCACTCAGGTATTCGCCCAAAATTGTCGGAACAATTTGCCACGTGAAACCGAATTTATCTTTTACCCAGCCGCATTGCATTGCTTCACCACCATCGAGCAGTTTATCCCACAAATTATCCACTTCAACCTGCGTTTTGCAATTTACAAAGAACGAAAAAGCCGGAGTAAATGAAAACGGTTGTTCAACACCGCTATCCATTGCCATGAATCTCTGATTGTTGAGTTTAAAATCAGCATGAACAACTTGTCCTATTAATGACTCAGGAAAAGAATCGGAGTAACGCATAATATTGCCAATGGACGAATTTTTGAATAATGAAGTGTAAAAATTCATCGCAGCTTCAGCTTTCCCCTGCTGTGCCTGTCCGAACATTAAAAACGGAGTTATTTTGTGCGGTTCATTCGAAATGATTAACTGCCACGAAAGTCCGAATTTATCCTGAATCCATCCATACCGTTCGCTGAACGAATATTTGTCGAGTTCCATCAAAACGTTTCCGCCTTCTGCCAGTTTTCCCCACAGCCGGTTTATTTCCTGCACATTTTTGCAACTGACATATAAGGATGTGGAATGAGTGAATCTGAAATCCGATCCTCCATTGAGTGCATAAAACGGTTGGTCTTCAAGTTGAAAACGGGCAGACATTACGCTGCCTTTTGGTCCGGGACCAGATTCACCGTAACGCGAGATTTCTCCTTTTTTAGAGTTTTTGAATACCGAAAGATAAAAATTCATAGCTGCTTCAGCATTGCCATCGAACCACAGGAAGGGAATTATTTTTGAGTTTGCA
>CAIYTJ010000326.1 GCA_903929065.1 uncultured Bacteroidales bacterium
TAAACTTCTTCGGCTTTACCATCGCGGATTGGCATGGCGAATCCACCACAAACCACGTCACCCAATACGTCGTAGAACACATAGTCCAATGCTTTGTCATCGTCATAAGCACCCAATTGCTCCAACAAGTTAATAGAAGTAATGATACCACGACCGGCACATCCTACACCCGGCTCAGGACCACCAGATTCCACACAACTTGTAGCTTTAAAGCCCGGTTTCAATACATCATCCAAATCGATGTCTTCACCTTCGTCGCGCAAAGTGTCCAATACTGTTTTCTGTGCCAAACCATGTAGAAGCAAACGGGTAGAGTCCGCTTTAGGGTCGCATCCCACTACCATTACTTTTTTTCCCATTTCAGCCAAACCGGCTACTGTGTTTTGAGTGGTTGTACTTTTACCAATTCCACCCTTTCCGTAAATTGCAATCTTTCTCATCTTTTTTATACTTTAAATAAATAACTAATGTTTGTTGTTGTCTGAGGTTTTTTCAATAACCTGACAACCCTTATTCATTTACCGTGCCATTAACATATCTGTATTGCATTGAGCATCTTAATGCCCATGCTAATATATTGAATGACAATAAACTAAAAATATTATTTTTATGAAGCTGAAAGTGATTTCCAGAGAATACAGCTTTTTGTGAAAGAGGCTAAATCCTACATTGATGTAGGGTTTTATACTTAAAAGGTAGGAATATGAATAGTGTTTTGAGTTGTTTTTCCGGTGATATTTTATGGAAAACTATAATAGTTTTGGGTATAATTTTTACTAAACACATCAGCCGGTTTCCCTTCGTTTATTACCATTCCGTTCTTCAACAGAATTACAGATGATGCCAAATGAAAAACTTCCTGTAAATCATGACTGACCATAATTGTAATGGTGTTTAGTAGTTCATGTGCTTTGCGTATTTCGTGCTGAAGAGCCAGACGCATTTCATAATCGAGCGCCGAGAGCGGTTCGTCGAGCAATAATACATTGGGTTTAGCTGCCAATGCCCGTGCCAACGCCACCCGTTGCTTTTGCCCACCCGAAAGCTTGGCAGGATGTTGGTTTCTCAGGATTTGTAAGTCAAAAAGCTCCAAAAGCTTGTTCACTTCATCTTTGTTTTTCTCCTTCTGCCCAAAGCTGATATTTTCCTCCACAGTCATATTCGGGAACAGTGCATAATCCTGAAACATATAACCCACGTTTCGTTCTTGCGGTGGCAGGTTTATTTTCTTTTCCGAATCGAACCAAACGGTATCATTGAACACAATCCGTCCTTTATCGGGCTTTGTCAGTCCGGCGAGTAATCGTAACAATGTGGTTTTTCCGGCACCTGAATGACCGAAAAGGCAGAGTAATTCATTATCCTGAATTTCTGCGCAAACTACCAGATTTGTTTTACCATCAGTAGTGAGCATGGACTTTGTTATTGAAATAGATAAAGAACCCCCAACCCCTAAAGGGGAGCTAAAGTTAGTTTTGTCTCTTAAATTTTCTATTTTCATTTTCTATTTTATTAATGTAATTTCCCTCCCCTTTAGGGGTTGGGGGTCGTTTTATAAGTTTATAGGGGTTGTTTTCTTATTGATACTATAAACCAATGTGAGTATTACCAATGATACAATAAATAACACAAACGAATACTGATTGGCAGTATGATAATTCATGGCTTGTACCTCGTCGTAAATAGCAATGGAAGCCACCCGCGTTTCACCCGGAATGTTTCCACCTACCATGATTATTACACCAAATTCACCGATACAATGTGCAAAAGTCATTGCCACAGCAGTAATAATACTCGGAATCATATTCGGAATCAGCACGCGTAAAAAGGTCGTCAATTTCGATTTACCCAATGTATAGGAAGCTTCACGCAGACTTTTCGGAATGCTTGTCAAGCCGTTCTGCAAAGGTTGTATCATAAATGGCAAACTGAAAATCACACTGGCAATCAATACGCCTTGGAAACTAAATGCCAAACGGGTATTAAAATGTTCTACTAAAAACCTTCCGAATGTATTTTGTGGGCTATACGCCAGCAGCATATAAAATCCTAACACCGTGGGCGGCAAAACCATGGGCATACTAATCAATGCTTCCACTACAGGTTTCAACCAAAACTTTTTATACGCAAGTAAATATGCCACCGGAAAACCGAGTACGAAGAGTATAAACGTGGTCCATACTGCCAGTTTACCGGTTAATAAAAGTGTGTTTATAAAATCTTGATCCAACATAATCATTTATCATTAACCTTTTACCGACTACCAACTATTTACTACCGACTAAACCGTATCCCCATTTTTCCCAAATTCCCTTTGTAGCAGGCGAAAGAACAAATTTCTTGAATTTCGCTGCTTCTGTATTCAACACCGGAGTTTTAATTAAAACACATGCTTGTTCTATAGGTGAATATAATTTTGAGTTGATAATGTAGTAACTTCCATTTCCGGCCATATCAGGCGCAAGTGCCAGTGATAAAGCAATAAAACCAATCTCAGCATTTCCGGTAAATGCAAATTGAGCCGTTTGAGCAATGTTTTCACCAATTATTAGTTTAGGCTTAAGCTGGTCGTACAGTTTCAGACTTTTGAGCAATTCCACCGATCGTGTTCCGTAGGTTGCTGTTTCCGGGTTGGCAATGGCAATCTTCTTAACCGACCCACTTTTAAGTGCTTCAAGCCCCAATTTATCCACATCTAACGTTGTGCTGTAAATAACCAGTTTACCAAAAGCGTAAGTAGAAATAGTGCCGGTTGTCAGTCCTTTGTCTTTTAATTTTACAGGAAATTCATTATCCGCCGCCATAAAAAAATCAAACGACGCACCATTGCTAATTTGTTGAACCAACGTCCCTGAAGCTCCAAAAGTCAGATTTACAATTGCTTTTGGATTTTGTTTTAAATAAGCAGTTTTAATTTCTTCCAACACGAATTTGAGGTTGGCTGCTGCTGCTACATTTACTTTTTGAGCAGAAATAGAGATTGTTGCAAGTAATATTGCTAATGAGATGATTATTCGTTTCATACTTTTTTGTTTTAGTGGGTTTATAAGAATTTTGGTTTGATTGTAAACATTACATACGCCCATTGAGGTGTACGAATAGCAGGCACAACTGTTGCCGAGTTCATCAAATCTTTGGAAATAAGTGTGTTATTATTAGCGAAATACATCGACCATCCGGCTTGTACAGTTGCCCAGGTGTTTAACTTGTAATTGGCTACCAAATCAATTTCAGAACCCAGGTCTTTGCCAAAGTCAATTCCTTTTTTGTTTTTTCCGGCATATTCCGAATTAAAAATATGATATGTCCCGGCCAAACTCAAATCTTTCGAAATCTTTCCGGTTACTCCACCATAATAATCCAGCAAACCGTTTGTTAACGGTACTTTCCAATACTCCATCGAACCATTAAAACTGTGGTCGGTACCATATAATTTCTTAAAGTTCGATTGAATTCCATCGGTTGAATTATTATCACCTGACAGATAATCGGTTCCCACATTGGCTGAAAGAAAATCAAAGAATTTATAATCAACCTTTACGGCCAGCATTTTTCCATTCATTGTAGAGCCTGAACTGTTGTTTCCCGCTTGAAAATAAGCTGTTGCCAGCGCGCTTACCGGAAGTGATGCATCCGAAAATTTTAAATTACCACCAACAGTGAAAGCATGATATAGGTTGATTTTTAGATAATTCACGCCGTTTTTTGTGCCAATAGTATCCTGAACTCCTTCGTCAACGCCTATTAAACTGACATTCAAACCTTTTACAATGTCTTTTGTCAGCCATATATACCCTAAAAACCGATAGTTGCAGCCGGGTTTGTATAAGGTTTCGGACGAAATAATTGCATTGTTGTTGTAAGCAAAACCCAAATGTCCCTGAAAATCGTTCACACAATACTTAAATAAGGCTGCATCGTGCGAAGTGCCGGTGTTGCTCCAGTCGCTCCCCGAAAACAAGCGATTGTCATCGTATTTCAGTACCTGACGACCAATTTTAAGTGAACCGCCCGGCATTAATAACATTTCTGCCCAGGCTTCGAAAATGCCGGTTGTGGCATCACTTGATGCATTTGGGTTTTGTCCGAAAGTTCGGGAATCCTGAATGGTGATTTGAGATGTCAGTAATCCACTTGTAAATGTTGCGCCCAGTCGGATACGTTGAATTGCTGAAATTCCGGGATCATTTGTTGTAAGCAATGGTTTGGAAACACCATCACGATCTTCAATTCTAGGACGGATTTCTCCATCAATTACTACCGTTTGCGCACTAGCAAATTGTGCTGCAAAACCTATTGTCAATAAAAATATTACATAAATCTTTTTCATACCAATAACTTTTCAAAACGATTTCAATGGAGAACCCAATTGTAAATCGTAAATAAATAA
>CAIYTJ010000327.1 GCA_903929065.1 uncultured Bacteroidales bacterium
GAAAAAGCACTTTGGAAACACTTTATACAATTCTATGATCAAGCCTACAAAATAGCATTGGAAAATAAAGAAAAAAGGATGAATGCTAAACCATTCGCAATCGTTTGAAATTTATAAACTGGATATAAAAATTAATTGTATCGGCATTAAGCTCTTTTTTTGTATTTTTGTGCTGATATTTGAAATTAAAATAAACATATAATTTTATATATAACTCTGGGTATTAGGTAATAAATAAAGAAATATTGAACTTATGAAAATTAAAGTTAACAACGTCAATGAAACTAACATGAAGGAAATTAATGTTAGGTCAAATTTGCCTTCAAGTTTAAAAAAATTAGAAGAAATAGCTCAAAACATTTGGTGGACCTGGGATAGCAACGCAAAGAATTTATTTCGACAAATAGATAAGGATGCATGGGTTGAAGCTTCTTCAAACCCAGTTTTGCTGTTAAACATACTGAATTATGACAAGTTGGTGGCAATGGGGAAAGATAAAGAATTTGTTGATAAACTGAATGCAGTTTATGCAGATTTTAAAGAATATCTGAATGTTGAGAAAAACACTAAAAAACCTTCTCTAGCCTATTTCAGTATGGAATATGGTCTGACTGAAGTATTGAAAATTTATTCAGGAGGTTTGGGAGTACTTGCCGGTGATTATTTAAAAGAAGCAAGCGATTGTAATATTGATATGGCAGCCATCGGATTTTTATATCGATATGGTTATTTCACACAATCATTATCGGTTGATGGACAGCAGATTGCAGTTTATGAAGCTCAGAATTTCAATAATCTGCCATTGACGCAGGTTAAAGATGAAAATGACGAACCTATAATTGTTGAAGTTCCATATCCCGGAAGAACAGTTTATGCCTATATTTGGAAAGTTTCAGTTGGACGGATTCCACTTTATTTGCTTGATACAGACAATGATATGAATAGTGAATACGATCGTTCAATTACTCACCAACTTTATGGTGGTGATTGGGAAAACCGTATGAAACAGGAAATTATGCTAGGAATTGGTGGAATTCTTGCATTAAAAAAACTTGGAATCGAAAAGCAGGTTTATCACTGCAACGAAGGTCATGCCGCTTTAATAAATGCCCAACGATTGGTTGATTTGATTTCAGATAGAAGTCTTACTTTCAACGAAGCATTGGAAGTGGTTCGTTCAAGTTCATTATATACAGTTCATACGCCGGTGCCAGCTGGTCATGACAGTTTTGATGAAAATCTATTCAAAAAATACATGAGTGATTTTCCTGCCAAATTAAAATTAGGTTGGGATGAATTTATAGACATGGGCCGTGAACATCCGGGTGATCATGATGAAAA
Organism: uncultured Bacteroidales bacterium; assembly: GCA_903929065.1. Lineage (GTDB taxonomy): Bacteria > Bacteroidota > Bacteroidia > Bacteroidales > Paludibacteraceae > Paludibacter. The sequence goes on from CAIYTJ010000327.1 coordinate 1,342, forward strand.
ATTCAGTATGAGCACTTTTGCGTGTAATACATGTCAGGAAGTGAATGGTGTAAGCTGGTTGCATGGAAAAGTATCACAGGAAATGTTTCAACCAATCTGGAAAGGATATTTTCCCGAAGAATTACATGTAAGTTATGTAACAAATGGTGTTCACTTGCCAACCTGGACTTCTTCTGATTGGAAATTGATATATGAAAAGTATTTTACGAAAGCTTTTTATGCCGATCAATCAAATATGAAAATATGGGAAGGCGTTTATAAAATTCCTGATGAAGAGATTTGGCACACTCGTATGCATTTGAAGGTTAAGTTGATTGATTATATTAAGGATCAATTCCGCGAAAACTGGTTGAAAAATCAGGGCGATCCTTCACGAATTGTTTCTGTTTTGGAAGCAATTAACCCAAATGCATTGATTATAGGTTTTGGACGCCGTTTTGCCACTTATAAACGGGCTCATTTGCTATTCACCGATTTGGAACGTCTCGAAAAAATCGTAAATGATCCATTGCATCCGGTTCAATTTCTTTTTACCGGCAAAGCGCATCCTGCAGATGGCGGCGGACAGGGTTTGATTAAAAGAATTGTAGAAATTTCACGCATGCCGCAGTTTCTTGGAAAAGTTATTTTCCTTGAAAATTATGATATGCGATTGGCAAAACGATTGATTTGCGGCGTGGACATTTGGTTAAATACGCCAACCCGTCCATTGGAAGCTTCCGGAACATCAGGAGAAAAAGCGCAAATGAATGGTGTTTTAAACTTCTCGGTTCTAGATGGTTGGTGGCTTGAAGGTTATGTGAAAGGTGCTGGTTGGGCGTTGACTGATAAACGTACTTACGAAAATGATACACATCAGGATCAATTGGATGCTGCAACCATTTACAGCATGCTTGAAAATGAAATTGTACCGCTGTATTATGCCAAAAATACCAAAGGATATTCTCCTGAATGGATTCAGTATATTAAAAATTCAATCGCTCAAATTACTCCCCGTTTTACTACCAAAAGGATGATTGACGATTATATATCTCGTTTTTATACTAAACTGGCAACCCGATCTGCAATATTAAAGGCAAATAATTTCGCAAAAGCGAAAGAAATAGCTGCCTGGAAAGAAAAAATAGCCGAAGGTTGGGATAGAATTCAGGTATTATCCGTTGATATTCCGGATAAACTTTTACACAATCCCCAAGTTGGAGAAGTTTATGATATCAATATCGTGATTGATGTGGATGGAATTAATGATAAAGGCATTGGAATTGAATTGGTTGCTACAAAACTTAGCAAAACTAACGTAGATACTCTTTACAGCGTTGATGAATTGAAGGTTGTAAAAACTGAAGGTTCAAAAATGTTTTTTAATATCGAATACCAATTAAATAAAGCTGGTTCATTTAAATATGGATTTCGAATGTTCCCTAAAAATGAGGATTTACCTCATCGTCAGGATTTTTGTTTTGTACGGTGGATTTAGAATTACATATATTAAAAATAAAAGAGGTCGGATTTTCCGACCTCTTTTATTTTTAGTATTTTAAGCTGTTTTCTTTCTGAATATTATCTTGTTCTTATATGCAGAACCTATTTTATCAAAAAAGTCAACTAATTCAGGATATGTTGAAACTTTATATTCACCGGAGGGAATAAAAAGCATTTGCTGAATTAAAATACCTTTTCCACTTAATTCCAATTTAGAGTTAAACATTCCAAATAGTGTACTGATTTTGTAATTTGAAGGCATTGTTTCAATTTCGAAACCCTCTGGAATTGAAATATAAATGCTGTCAATGTCTTTGTAACCATTTTCAATTTTAATATCGTGATATCTTTTTTTCTTTTTTAAATTGTCATTAATGCTTCTGTAAGGATTGATCGGAATAAAAAGTCTGTTTCCTGTTTTATTCCCATATAATGGAGTTGACCATGTATAATTAATAAACAGTGCTGGTTTTGGAGATTTATCTTCAAAAGTTTGAATCTTTCCAATTGTTACATTAGCCAGATTTATTTCTTCGCGCAGATAATCAGCTTGTTTAGAGTTGCTTGCCAAAGGAAACCAATCGTAGTGGTCATAAACTTTCACATGGCAATTTTTTTTCATTGTTGCATTTGCACTACCATCCGGATTCAGTTCTATTACAATATTATTTTTTTCAATATTAAGTGAATCCGGATAATCTGGCAGGCGTGTTATTTTTCCACCATCTTTTGTATCAACCAAAGCGTCATGTCCCGAAATTCCATTATGAACAAATCCGAAAGGAACGCGTGGGTTTGTACATTCGAGCCATAAAGTATCTTTTTGTAGTGGAACCTGCAAAATAATATGGTTCATTTGGTTGAAATTTGGGTAGTCGGCGAATAAAGTTTTATCCGATTCATCTAATTTAATCCCCGTGTAATTAGATTGGACATTAACTACTTCCAGCATGGATTTCAAGTAATTTGATAAAGCTTTACAATCTCCGAATCCTGTTTTTACAACTTCAGCGGCCGGCATGGGCTGATAACCACCAATGCCGAGACTTATATTAACATATCGGGTTGTTTGTCCAAGATAATCATACAAAATCTTAACTTTTTCTTTATCGGATTTGGAATTTTTTGTTAGTTCTAAGATTTTTGCTTTAGTTTCATCGGATAATTGGTTTCTGCCTTTTAATAATTCATTTTCCCAAATTCCCATTGACTTCCAATCTGAAATATTTCCGGGCACACCATCATAAATGAAATTCTTTGGACATAAGTAAATTAATGGTATATAGGCAATTAAATCGGGATCAAAAGTTTCATCTGGCACAGCTTTATGATTCTCAACTTTCCATTCTAATATTGAAATGCCTTTAGTTGTAGTTTTTTTGGGTTGAGCTGAATAGTTAATAGTTTTAGTACGAAATTCAACATTTTCTGGTAAAGTTAACTTATAATTTGCTTTTTCAACTGACAAATGATGCGTAAATTGTGGTACGAATGCCGGAAAAACCAAGGTTCCGTTTTTCCAGTCTACTTCATATTCGTAAACAATTGTAAATGGATAAGTTGGTGTATCGCAATCAAAGAAAAAATGCTTTGCATCGGAAGCCAGTTCACTTGACCATTCCGTTGAATTTACATCTGATAATTTAAATTTGCGTAGAAAGATGCCGTCAGCATCATATAATTTCCCACTAAAATTTTTCAAATTCCTGAATTTATCTCCGGAATAATGGAAATCAGAAATATCCTTTCCTTTTTTATCAAGGACAGTAATTGCAATCGCATGTTTCTCAATTCCAATTATTGGTGATTTATATTCAAATTCTGTAGTGGAAATACGGATTACAGCATTTGCACTTTTTGTTAATGAATCTGGTATATTTTTTATGCTTAAATCTAATCTGTCATTGGCTGAATAACATGTTATTATAATGAAAATGAGATAAATGATAATAATGAGCTTTCTCATACCGGAAAATTTGTTTTTAGATTTTTTTCAATACAACCATTTCACCATTCTTAGTTACTACCTGACCAAAGAAATCTTTAATTCCTTGATAATCAGTCTGTGGATAAAGAATCTGATTAAGTTCAAATCGATAATTCACGAGTAATGTATTTCCATCCTGTTTTACCTGATACAAACATTTCCCTTTATTTTCATCCAGAACAATTTTTACTGATTTAGGTAGTTCTTCAACTTTATAATTTTCAGGTATTGTTAAGGAACAACTTATCTGGACCACATACGGAAAATTGAATTCAATTGGTAACTTACGTTCGGATTGTGTGAAATCATTTTTTGTTAAATGGCAGAAAATCATAGGATTTACATATAAATAATCACCGGTAAATTCAAATTTTTTAGTAAAATACATATGTTCTTTTACCATATTCGATAAACGATTCTTTCCTTCAACTACTAAACTATCTACAGTAATTTGATTTGTATTCTGAAAGTTTTCAATGAATTTAGTTGAATCTTTTTCAGAACTTATTGATTTTTTATAAGCATAAGCTAACTGATTAATATATAGTGAGTTCAAAGCCCCGTGCAATGTGCCATCCTTTTCTATAGATGCAATTACACTTGAAATATGTTGACTTTTTGTCAAATTGGAAAGATTAACCCATTTTTCAGTTTTAGATTCATTAAAAACTCTTGCTCTGTCCACTAATAATTCTGTTGGAAGCAAATTTAAACCGCCATATATGGCCGAACCATCCATATAGTAAGTTTTTCCATCTGAAGTTTCAGCTGCAACAATAAAAGTGTTCAACTTATTTAAGGATGGAAAAGTTAAAGGTAATCTGCCTCTAGATCTTCTACTCATAAGTATCGGATAAGCTTTTATACCAGCATCTTTCAACGCATTTATCAGTAAAATATTTATTTGTGCATTATTACCTGTTCCATTTTTAATGGCAGAATTAACGTTATTGCCCATGAAATCATAATTTCCATTCCATTGAATTTTATTTTTTACAAATAAATAAACATCCTGAATTTTTGAAATTTCGGTTGTATCGTTGATTATCAGACTTTTAATTTCATTTCTGAATGGATTATAACATTTTAAATTTGTTGTAAAATCAGTTTCGGTATCAAGCGTTTTTTCTAGATCTTCCCAGGTAATACTATAAGGTTTGTAAAAATCATTTGGATATTTTGTTCCTTTCAATTCAAAACGCACCTCAGATATATAATCATTAACACACCAAACATTACTTTCGTCCTTCATAGCAGGAATGTCCCTTGCAGTATATTTAATATCACGACATGTATATGTAATTAAATCATTTCCCATATTACCGTTACTTCCAAGATTTAGTTGTTGTATTTCAGAAGTTTCAACAACTTCAACATTTTCATACCCCTTGGTATCGATATTGAAAAAGAAATATTCTGGAATTTTAACTTCATAGAAGCTGTGAATTACCGGAATGTGACCCTGAATTGTCCAATCAGGTAAATCATAAACCTTATTTGTACTAATAATATATTTATATTCTATTACACTGCCAATTTTTACATTTGGAATTGAAAATTTAATTTGACGATAGTTTTTACTCATTTCTTCATCAAAAACGTATTTTTTTTCGAGCTTTGTTTTGACAACTTTTCCGTTTTCAATATTGTATGAATAAGCTTCTATATTATTTACAGTTTCTCTGTTGCCGGAGCTCTTGAAATAATAAGGTATTGAGATATTTGCCTCATTTACACCTTCTTGTTTCAGAACTTTGATTTTTCTTTTTATTTCCTGATTAATTTGAAACCCAGTTGAAGAAAAATATGAATATGCAGAATATCCATCATCATATAATACAACTGCAGCAGCCGTTGTATCCTTTTGATAAACTTTCATGTTTAATTCGTCGTTGGTAACTTTACCATACTTTAAACTAAATTCCTGTGAAAAAAGAGCCGAAAAGAAAATAAAACTGCCCGCTGAAATAATAATTAACTTTCTCATTATTAGATTTTTAAATGATTGTTGTAAATATAGAC
>CAIYTJ010000328.1 GCA_903929065.1 uncultured Bacteroidales bacterium
AGTTTGTAACGCGTACTTTTGCACCCACATCGCGAGATAGAGCAGCGGTAGCTCGTCGGGCTCATAACCCGAAGGTCACAGGTTCGATCCCTGTTCTCGCTACAGAGATAGAAAATCCAGCCATATTGGTTGGATTTTTTTGTTTCAGGAAAATGTATTTTCAGAGCCAGGTAAATAACCTGAAGGTCTCCTGAATACTTTCGGGACCGATCCCTGTTCTGGATCAAGTTGAAAAGTTGGGGGGATGAAAAAGAGATTTTTTTTGTTCCGGCAAAAATTGCGTGTTTTATTCAAAAAGTTGCGTGTTTTCGTCAAAAAAACTGCGTGATTGTTGCGTGTTTCGTTCAAAAAATTGCGTCTTTTCATCGAAAATTGCGTCTTTTTGCAGATTTTAAAATTACAAATAGTTAGATTTCAGCTTATTATACATTTTAGTGCAAAATTCGCACGGGCTGGGCCTATTTATTTGCTGCAGATTCGCAAATTCGACACCCGTTTTGCAACAAATAATATGGAATAAAGGGTGTTTCATAGTTAATTATTTTGTTATTTTTGACCATTTTCAGGACAAATATACAATTAGCAATTCAATTTTCCTAATTTTTTAGCATATTTATTTTTCTACGGTTGCTGAGGCGTGGATTTTATAAGTTATGGGTGTTATAAACGAACATCCCAGATGTAAATGGGAGAGAGGAATAAAATCTTTAGATGAGTATCTTGAGGTTTCTTTCGTTTTAGCTAGTTCCCCCCAACTTTTTAACATGATCCTGAAACAGTATGGTGTGGAGGGGAAATGAAAATAGGGAGGGCATAGCTCTCCGCTCTGCCGCTCTCCGCTCTCATTTTTGTGCCCATGGGGAAGGATATAGAACCAAGTATTATGAAATCAACTTTCATACTGCTCTCATAGCTTACTGTGTAGCCCTTTTTCATGGTGGGATTAGTTTAAGTACCAGCAATCGGATTTGTTCTGCAGGGCTAACTTTAGCTCCCTGGAGAGTGAATAAGCATTTGCGCTCCTGTCCAGGAATTGATCAATGTAGCTGCTCTTATTTGCGCCAGTAAGCAGATTGTATAATCTCCAGAGATTTATGCTTCCATCAGGATTGGAGCAGAAGCTATTATCAGCATAGTAATCCCGGCACACATTGTTGATTTGTGAATCACCCAAACCCAACTCAGGTATCATCAACTTGGATTGCTCTGGCATATGCCGGTACATCCTTGCCCTGCCTATCAGTTGTGCAAATTGCTGTTCAGATAGTTCATACTGCTGGAATTGCCGTAGCTCTTCAGACATTTTTACAGCATTGAAATCCTTGAGAAGCGCTAGTATGCTGTTGAATAACATATCCTGGCTCTTGACCTTTAGATTCCCAAGGAAGCCATCTGTTGAAACGCACATGTTACAGCATACCAGGTTCTTAAAGCCGACAAAGATTTTGAAGTGCTGGTCGGAGTTCTTGCTAACAAGATTGTCCAGGTTGTAAGCTTTCACTCCACCAATTGTAAGATTGAGCCTGCTGCCCTCAATTTCACTGCTTATAGATGGTATCTCTACTGCAAAAGCCATCCGTTCATAATACAAGGTCTTTTCATGCTCCAGAAGGTCAATAGCGGGCTTGTTTCTGGCTTCTGGTATTCGGCCCTTGATAGCGTGGCTTAGTCGTATATTGGGCCTCAGAATCGTTTCTCCAGCATATACTTCACTAAGCGCCTGCATCGCAGCATCAATGAATTCACCGTGCGATATTACAGGTTCATTTTCCTTGACGAATACAGGAATAATGTGGTGGTTATTTATATCAAAGAGATTACCACCTATCGTGTTAGCCTCAATGAAAGGCTTACTTGAGGATATGACCTCAATCTCTTCCACCACATCTGTTATGGCTGGACCGATTAATATTGGTTCTTTAACTGTTTGCAATTCCATTTGGACTAAAATTTGGTTGATTAACAATGATTGATTTTAATTGTTCGTTTCTCGTAGCGAATTCATGGTTGAGGACTTGCTGGTACTGAGGATGGGCAAAGTATACGGCGTTCAGTTCTTTGGTAGATCCGCAGGCTCGTATCTTCTGTTGTACTTCCTCATAAGTTACCATTGCCAGTGCATCAATGCCCAGGTTGCACCATTCAAGCAAAGACTGGCCGGTCTGAACTGTTGGCACGAATTCAGGTTTGCATTCAAACAAGCTGGTTCTGTCTTTGGAGGATTTAACACGATGTAGCATGTCGAGTTCCAGTACTACAGTGAATTCATATTCCAGATTCTCACGCTGAACACCTTTCATGCCGACTTTCTCTGGCACTTGTTTGCCGTTCTTCTCAGATAAAACATAATCTGTCTTACTCCGGATTGTACAGATAAAATGTGCATTAGATTGGAGGACCTTATTGACGAATTGTTCATGCCTGGGTGTAACCTTTGCCCAATTGGTGAAGCTGTTGCCGGGCAGTGATGAATGATAATCCAAAAGGTAGTCCCACTCATGTGAAGTGCTGTCAATAATGATTACTTCCATGCCAGCTTCGAGGCAAATAGATATTCCTTCACAATACCGCTCTGGGCTATATGGTGGCTCCAGTGAGAGCGTTTTGTATGCTCCCAGGTCAGCATATAGGTCAGCGCTGTTATTCTCGGTATCTATCACTGCTATTTTGCTCCAGTTGCCACATAGACCATAGGCAATGAGCAAGGCACTCTTCGTCTTTCCTGAGCCAGATGGACCTTGAAGACCTAATTTTAGTTTAGCCTTCTTTCGAGAGGCTTGTTGTAGTTGCATAAAGGTTGCTTTTGATGTTAGGAAATGTTGTTGACTCAGTTACGCGTGTATTCAACAATACCAACAGGCAGCTCGCTCTTCTTCAGCTTAGGGGCTGGTGTTTCGTCAGGTACGTAATCCCAACTGTAAGAGAGCGTAACAATCTCACCCGTTTCAGGTATTTCATAATCGTAAGCGTCGCAGGGTTTCCTTACAATCTTACCTGGCATCTGAGAGCCAACCATTCGTAGTGCCGTTGCTTCATCGAATGTTGAGAAGATGTTACAACGTCTCGCGGTTGCGTAAAACCTGCCTGTGTTCTGGCTTTGAACCAGTTCTAGATCACCTTCCAGCTGAAGCGTGACATAGTTTCCCTTTTCCCCATTCCTGAGGAAGTAATCTTTTACAATAACCATTTTGATTGGTTTTAAAATGTGAACAATGAAATGATTACCACCCGGAATGGATGGCAGTCAGTAAATCGTACCGGGGGTCATTGTCGACTGTCAGCAGATGGGGGGTACATAAAAAGGATTTCCAATTTTGAAAATTTCCTATCACTTAAAAACTGGAAACTTTTTTTGAAAGTATGGTTTGGTGGTTCTTCGTTGGTATCTTTTTGGATTAGATATAAATAAAATCGTGATTGCGACATAGCCCCCAATTATTAAGTTTTGCAACCTTTAAAATTTCATCGGCGCAGATGACAAAATAATGTTCTGGTTGGAGCTTTTCTTTCTCATCAAGTAGTCCTGCAATATTTCTAAAATTCACCCATTTTATTTGTTTCAATAACATCGAGAGTATTTCATTATGCTTTGTATCGCTACCTAACCTTGACTTGGTTTCAGCCTCTATCTTTGGCGCTTCAATTGCAATTACTGTCATGGCCTACCAGTTTTAAGGGTTACATAATTTGCTGCCTCAATCTTGATTTCAGCCAGTGTTTTGATTGGCTTACCTAATAGCCATGCCTGTACCTGCACCCGATCAAAGAACAGGTGTTTGCCCAGTGGCTTGCTGTGTGGAATTATCCCGGCACTGGTAAGCTTGTATAGGTAGGACTTTGAAAAGCCTGTGAATAGGACTGTTTCATCCAATGTAAGTACCTCTTTTGAGGCTATCTGATTATTTAAAATCTCTTTGAGCTGTTGCTCAATAATGTTTAATGTGTCCATTTTTTAGAACATTTAAATTGTTGTAAAATGGACACCGGCGCCGGTGTCATCAATGTGATTTCACACTGACGCACAAAGGTTCAGATAGATTTGTAAACAAGGGAAATTAAGAATAAGGGAACACTAAGATTTCTTAGTATTCTTTTTAAAAACTCGCTACAAAACACTTATTTTTTAAATATTTCATCAATTCTTTCATACTCCTTTGGTGTTGGAGATTTTGCTTTTGCCACGTCAAGATTGTTAGCAGTAATTATTGTTCCATGCTTACTAAAAAACATTTCTGATTTACCTATAATTCTAAATAATGGTTTACTGAATTTTCCAGTTAATTTATCATTGAAAAACTCTTTCAATTTAGTAATTACATATGCAAACTGCGTTACCTCACAATACAACGTAATATGCTTATTTAGTGCTTTAATATCTTTTGTTGTAAGTATAGATTGGAATTTTATCGGTCCATATTGGTATGACTTGCCAAGGATATTCTGCATCGTCTTCCCATTGATCAAAATTCTTATCGAAACGAAAAGTAAACTCATTTGATAAAATATGTACCTCTTCTGAAGTGCCAAATACTGATTTAAACCCAATTCCTTTATAACCAGTTTTTTCAATATCTGCATCCTTTTTACTGATCCGACTTCCAACACTAGAAATACCTTTTACGTCATCCACTGTAAAATGGCTGCCGTTATGAGAGAAAATGAGATAGTCATCCAAAAGCTTAAATTCAACTTCAACCCCATTATTGTTTGTTTCTGAAGGAGAATCATCGGCATTCTGTAACAGCTCAAATACAAATCGGTTTACATCGCCGAAAACAGTTTTTGACAAAACATCTAATGCCCTCGCAAGGTCTTGTGAGTTGCTATCCCTTTTAGCTTTATCCGAATATATATTTTCAATAAAAGCTTTTGGATTCATTTGACCTGCAATTTTAACGTATGAAAATAGAGAAATTTACATTAATGGCTTGCGAATATTTTTAAACCATTTCTGAAAAACATGGAGGAATGGATATTGTTTTAAAATTGCAAAAGATGACTTGAGGACATTGCAATTTAATAGCACCCAAAAAACAAAAGTAAAAATTGGCCGGTTTTATGTGCAAATTATGCGCAAATGAAAAAAGGGTTCCAGAAGTAAAACCTCTGAAACCCTTTCCTGTGGCTGTGGGAGCACACGGACTACTAAATATAATATACGATTAACCGCAATCGAACAGGAGTGAAAACAGGAAAGCGTTTGATAAAGATTACATTGTTCCATCATCTTCTATTCTTTTCACTCTTTAACTAAAAATCTGCCACCTTTTCTGCCACCACCCCTGATTTCTAGTAAAAATAAAGATTGTTTCATTCCTGTAAGGCAAGCTCCTGAGTCGAAGAAAAATGATTTAATAAGACAAATTGGAACTGTCAAATCACCATCTTTCAGCTCCACCTATTGTCAACTTAATTATTAGATTACCACCAACCACGAACATTATATACTACTCTCGGTTGATTAGTAGCATAGGCGACACCTACTTCACGTGCCGCCTGTATTGTCATTTTACTTATTTCAGTGTCCTCTTTGTGCTGCTGTTTTGCGAACTCTGCATTATCTTTTTGCTGCTGTTTTGCGAACTCTTCATTATCTTTTTGTTCTTGAACTTTAAAATCCCATTCCTTTTTATCTTTTTCTTTTACCCACAAGTTTACTTCATCTATTAATTTTATTGCATCTCCGTGACAAGATGAATTGTAAGGAATATCCTTAAGTGCGTTACTGGTAGCATCAATATCTTTTGCAGCCCAAGCACCTTTTGCTTTACCCAAAGCTACAGAGCATTTACGATTACTTATTTCAGTTAGCAGTGCTTTTACTTCCGTATAACAGGGTAAATCAGGCAATATTTTTGATAAATTATCAGCAGCAGCATTATAATTCTCTTGACTTAACAGTGTCTTGGATTTTTGAATAGCTTCGCTACATTCTCTATTCATCTTGCCATTATAAATTTCCACAGCCATGCTTATGCATTTGTCATGACATTCTTTACAAACATCCGGAACATCAACGAGTTTAGAAATAGCTGCATCAAATTGATTTTGTGAAAGAAGACCCTTTGATTCATTAATAATATAATCACACTTGTTTTTATAATAATCAATTATTTTATTTTTACCTTCATTAATAAAACTCTGATATTGAGGATCATTTGTGTTTAGATTTTTTAAAGCAGAAATATATGCTTTTGTTTCATTTTCACCTACACCTTTTAATGTAACAGAATGACTTGAAAATTTAATCCCATCTATTGCATCACCGATAAATAATGTAATTTCAAGAGTAAATGCTTGCATTGGTGGAGCCGTAGCTGTAATATCTTTAGTCATTACAACAATATTAGCAGTAATAATGAATCTCGAATTTATTCCACCTCCCATACCATTATTTGTCACTATTTGATTCAACTTATTCTCGAGTAAATTACGGGCGGCATCTGGCATTTGCTCAATTTGGTCTGGCACATAAGCTGACAAACAAATTTTAGAAACATCACTAATGCCGTAAGATTTTTGTGTAAAAAACAGAGCTATTGCTAAAATTAAAATCTTACCATATCTGAAATTATAATTGATTTTCATAAACATGCGTTTTATTTATCACCTAATACAATTGTTGCTTGACCTAATCCTTTCATCATTAATTTATTTGTTATTGAAAATGGTGCGGCTGACAAATATTTTTGCAAATCTTTGCAAAAACCACGGGCATCGGTAGCTTTACCAGTCGCATCATACAAAGGAATTCTAACCTGTTCAAAAAGCATCATATTCGTTGTTGCATCCGATGTGCTGAATTTACCTTTAACTGTGTTTTTTGCCATCCATTCTTCAATATTTGCAGAAAGCTCTTTTCCACCGTAGTCTTTTTCCAAATCTCCATCCCATGAGTCGAATTTTTTAATGCGAATAATAATTTCACGACCATTCTCAAACATATCATCAAAATGTTTCTGTAGTGAAACATTGAAGTTATCAAGGTGTGCTAATACTGCTTCTTCTAACAAGACAGGTAACTCAGCAGAAAAAGAAGGGGCTCCTGTTCCCTGGGCAGTCGCAACCTGCTTATCTGTATATGAATCTAATCCCTGTAAATTGAATGTAATTGATTTCTTAGGACCGGTGGTATTAATGGTCCAAGTTAATTGCATTATGATATCTGCTTTAGCTGTTTTCTTTAGTTTATCAACAGGGCTTTCTGACACGCCAGAGCCTGATTTACTTGTCAGCATAGCATTCTCGGCATTTTCCGATTCTATTGTTTTTATTGCTGACTCGGCATTTTTAAGAGGGAAACCTCTATCTGCCATCAATCCATTTATTTTACTTATCACATTAATTAGATCAGCATTCTCCTGAAAAGCTCTTTTGTAGTCTGGCACTTTAACAATTGTGCCTTGATTATTATATTCCAGCATGTAGCCATTTGTATTGCACCAAACGTCACTTGGTAATATCATAATAGTTGGCTTTTTTGCCTGACTATAACAATTTTCACTAATCGAAAGACTTATCATTAATACTAACAACAGCCCAAAGAGAATATTGACTTTTTTCATTTTTATACTATTTAATAATTATATTATCTTGAATCATTTTTTTCTTTAAATCACTAATTAAAACCCCAACAACTACACCAATTTCAATGCCTGTTCGAGCATTTTTTTTGTCAATGTTCTTAGGTTTACTTTCATCTTTTTGGGAGATAAAATTCAAATAGTCTCCTCCATCAGAAAAAAATTTATTGAAATAATCTTCGTGATTTTCTAATGCATTGGTTTCAAGAACAACTGGTTTCATGCTACAATCTGATTTCCCATTTCTTATTCCTTTAAATAAAACATCTTTAATCGCATTTTTTTTTGCTTGTTCAATTGCTATCGGCTTATTGCTTCCATAGCCCCAAGCTTTCAAGATTTGGGTTCCATCTAATTCTACGCCTAAACACTCTGTTTCATAACTATAATTTCCTGCAATTCGTTTTTGTGCACTACAGAGTGACATTTGCAGAATGGAAAACAACAACAAAATAGGATATTTCATACTTCTTAATTAAAGAATTTAAAACCCAGAAGACAGCCCTTTAATTATTCCTGCAGCCTCTAAATCTTTTCGTAAATAATCCTTTTGAACAGTGACAACAACGCCAATTTTGTATTCTTTTCCTATTTTCAAAACATCGCCGGAGTTTATTTCCCCATCGCCAGCCACACCGACATATTTCATATATTTACTCCCTTCTGCAAAGAAATCATTAAAAAAGTCTGCTTTTTCATCTTCAATTGCAGGATTATTTACCAGAGGCTTTTGAGATGTACATCCCTGAGCACCTGCATATCCCTTAAATATTACTCCATGAATTGCATTTTTTTTTGCCTGTTCAATTGCAATTTTGGGTTTCTTGGAATAGCTCCATACTTTAATCAGATAAGTACCCTCTGTTCCAATTCCGACACATTCAATTTCATATCTCCAGGCTTCGGTATCTTTATTTGCTTTCCTTTTAGCCTGAGCATTGGAAATAACAGAAAACCCTATTGCAAAAAGAAAAAACACAAGAAAAACTTTAATATAACTGCTCATACGTTAGATGAATTTAGTATTTTAATTTAATTGTCTGATTAGCATTCCTGAATATAAATTCTTAGCTTTTCCACTGAAAGTAGATCTATCTAAAACTGGTTTCTGGGCTTCGCCTTCTTTCACTTCGCCTGCAACCGGAGCTTCGCCTGCATTATATCTATTATCCCAAACTAATTCTGCGTCCAGTTTAATAGTTCCCTTCTTTTTATATTCAGTTAATCCTGTTTCTGGATCTAATGTTTGTTCCAATACTTCAAATTTTTCTCCTCCTTCAAGCCCTTCTTTCATGCCAATTTTTGCCGTGATTGGATCCACACTAAATAATGGCACCTTTGGTCTGAAAACCTCATAAGACTTTTGAAGTTTTGCATATACAGCATCAATATTTCTTACAGTAGCAATTTCGATAATCTGATCTTCAGTTCTTTTTTCTTTCAAAGAAAACAAAACGAGGCTATTAGATTTTTCATCTCCAACAAGTTCCAGTTCAAATAAATTCGCTTCATCAAAAGCAGCTTTCTTCTTTGGATCAGGATTTTTATTATCAATCCATAAGTTATTGTAAAATATGCTAGCAACAGAATCATTCCATTTTAGTCTATATAAATAAGATGTGGTCCAAACGGTATAACCTTCTTTTGTTTTTTCATATAAAGCATCAGCTACTTTGTTGGCTTTATCAAGTAACATAGGCATTTTAATATTTTTTGCTGCTTCTGCTTTTGCTACATCTCTAATACCTCTTGCAACAATTTCATTACTTATGAAATTCATCTTAGAAAACACTACAAACGTATTTTTCAATAATTCCTCACCAGCATCAGCTAAAACTGCACGTCCTTTTTTTTCTTTACTTGCGATATTAGCTTCCATATCCGATGCACTGTAATAACCTCTTTCTGCAATGAGATTCATATCAAAAGTTCCATCTGACTTTCTATTAAACCATTTTGCAACAAGTTGATTGGCAACTTTTTTATCTTTTATATATTTGTCTATAATGAGTGGATAATCAGTTTCATTTTTATCAATAATACCGCCAGTGGCATCTGATTTAGCTCCACCTATTAACTTTCCAGCTGCACTTTTATCAGTTCCTGCAGCTTTTCTGTCAGCATCAGAAATTGGATACTTTTGGGGGTCAAGGGATTTATTATCTAGCGAATGATTGTTATACTTATCAGGAAATGGAGCAGTTGCATAAGCCTTTACAACTGTTTCCTTTCTTGGGAAATTGTTTGTTTCAATTAATACCATGTGAAGTGAACTTCTACGATATTTTGTTGTTTTATTCTCATCCTGAGCATGACCGATTTGGATACCGGAAGTTAACCAAACGGCACCAAGCATTACGATAATTTTTGTATATTTCCTCATGTTGCAATATTTAAAAAACTAGGCGAAATAATAGAATGATTTTAATGAAAAGTTTTAACTATTAGTTATTGAGCCACAATGTAATTAACATTGTTGAATTATTTGATTAAAAGAAAAAAAGAAAAAAATGACAATGGTCATATATTTTTTGCATAATAATTTTATATTCTCCTCTGACTTTTTACCGAAAACACCCCCCCTTTTTGGATAGCTTCGACTTCAGATTTATAGGCTAAATACCCTTATAAATGCTATTCCCCCATTTTTAGAGTAGAGGTTTTTTTGTGGACAAATAGATCCTTGAAAACCTTGATTTTATTCCGTTTTACAGGCTTTCCTCCTTATTTTTAGGATGTGGTCGTAGCCACACTAAAAATGTGTAAAATGAAAGTATTGTACTGCAGGGTTTCAACAATAGACCAAAAGACAGACCGCCAAAGGGTCTCAGAGAAAGATTTCAAATTAGTTATTGAGGATAAATGTTCTGGTGCCATCCCTTTCTTTGAAAGACCCGGTGGTTTGGAAATAAAGAAACTGGTTGATGAAGGTATTATTACTTCACTCGGTGTATGGCAGATTGATAGGCTGGGTCGTGACCTAAGAGACATAATAAATACAATATATTATTTCGTTGAAAAGAAAATAGCAATCAATTTTATTAGTCAGGGCTTAACTACACTGGACGCTAATGGTAAGGAAAACCCCATTTCAAAAATGATGATTTCAATTTTAGGAATTGTAGGGGAGATGGAGAGAGCGCAAATTAAAGAAAGGCAGTTTGAGGGTATCAAGATAGCTAAACTTAAAGGCTCATATACCGGGAGAAAATTAGGAAGCTCCGAGTCACTGGTAGATTTTCTGTCAAAGGAGAAAAACAAGAAAGCTTATGACTATTTAAGAAAAGGGTACAAAGTTGGTGAGGTGGCAAAAATTACCGACCTGCATATCAACACAGTGTCCAAGATTAAAAAACTAGTTAATCAATAAAATATCATGACCCTAACAATTCAACACCAGACAGAGAACACCATTCACAATTTTGATGTGAAAGACCCAGACAACCTTGCTTCAATAGAAGTCTGGGCAATATGCACTGATATGAATGTTACGGCAATTTTAGTGAATGGAAAATATTATCAGTGTAAATAAAAGAGTAAAATATAAAAAATGGACGCAATAGAATTTGTAGTGAAGTATGAAACGTATCTTAATGAGATAGAGCAGGCTGTTAAGCCTGAGTACGCTCCTGTAATAGAGAGATTAAGAGCAAATGACCCGCACGATTTAGTTAGACCGGAAAGCTGGTTCCATGCTGAGACTGATGCAAGGGGTTTTGTTTGGACTTTGTTCTTAAAAGAAAAAAACATATAGTTATGGCATGGGATCCAAAATACCCGGCATTCGGGGTAATCAAAATACAAGGTGACAAAGTTCACCTATATAGCTCACGGGACAATTATACAACACTGGTTCCCGGAAAGCCTGTTACATCCGCCGTTTGGGCTGGTAACTTCTTAAATGTTACATTGTCAGACGGGAAGGTCAAAAGATATAGCTCACGGGATAGTTATAGCATAATGTAATCCCCGGTAAGGTTTAACAACGCAAGCTTCCTGTCGAATGACAGGAAGCTAAAGCCCGGTGTAATTACTCAAAGATTTTGTCTATTCTCTTTTCTCGATCCACTGCTTTCTTTTGATTTAGCAATTGACTTTTATTATATCCGCTATAAACTAATTTTCGCCTGGTGTATGAGCTTTCTGAAATTAACCCGGCATCCAAAAGTTCACCTGCGCTATACCTATGAGCGTTGTTCCGCAGAAAATCTTTTATCAATCGGTTTTCGTAGCTACTCCATTTTTCATAAGAGCCGCATTCCATATCAAAATCTTCATTCGTGAAGTATTTATTGGCGTTCATCAATTCGAGTAGCTTTTCCTCTACGCACGCCTTCTTATTTTTACTGAGCTTGACTGTTGTAATAAATCGCTCTTCGTTTACCTGTCTGTGTTTCATAAGTATTTTACTCTCATAAAATCAAAAGTTCAAACGAATGAACAATAAAGTTTCAACCTTCGGGCAAAAAGAAACCCGCAACCTTTTCAGGTGCGGGCTAAAGGAACATTTTAGAAACTTTTAGTTTGTCGCCAATTCCAAAGTATAGTTGAATAACTTTGAATCAGAATCCTTTTGATTTTGGAATGACTTTTTAAGCTTATCGTGAATTATTTCGTTGAAGGCATTGTAGCCAATCCAAAGATTTGCGCTTGTATTTAATAGGGTACATTCCCTATTGATAATATCAATAACTGTCCGGGCATTCAATGAAGGAGCCGGGTTCTTTTCGCTGGATTCATACATGAACAGTTTCAGATCCTCGCAAGTCAGCTTTACGTATTCTTCAATGTTATCAATCCTTTTTTCAGCAAGTACCTCGAATTTACGTTTCAGTTCAAAATACTCGTTATTCATAAACTTAGCAATCAGGTACTTTATGTTTGGCATAACCACCTCAGCTATTTGCCCCCGGTGTTTAACATTAAATCCGATTTGCGAATTAGCTATATGCAGCCCATTGTTACAAATTTTGCGGTAGAAACCGAAGTGACCAGATGTGCGGGTAGAACCGTCATAACTATTAGTGAAACGAAGCATGGGTCTTAATTCGTCCATCCCGTTCTTAATGGTGATTGCCAAAGAATCATCGTTCAAAATGTGGTCAACTGCGAATGAACGGTTTTCACGGTTGATGCTGCGGGTAGCTGTTGAAATGTTTGCATCTAACAACATATTTTCTACCCCGGCATAAAATATCTGGTTTGGCAGATGCCCGTATGAATTGCTTACCACATTAACAATCTTGCCGTCTGACAATATAACTTTGTCTAATCCTTTACGACTGTTAATGCCGGTTACATCTTTGAAATTGCGTACTTCATTTTGTACG
>CAIYTJ010000329.1 GCA_903929065.1 uncultured Bacteroidales bacterium
ACAAGTTGTTGAGAAACGAAGATAAACGTCGTAAATTTGAATTGACTAAAACAAATTTATCAACTCTTACACCAATTCGTCTGAGAGCGTACGAAAGGTTAATGCTTGTTCTTGAACGAACTTTGCCATCAACGTTGATTTTAAATACGATCAAGCCTGAAATGTCTAACCTGGAACTTCATTCACAATTACTTACATCGATTCGTCAGGAATTTTCTCACAATATCTCACAACAAATTTATGTAAGTGACGATTTATGGATTCACATTCGCGGTGCCCAGGAAAGTTTATTAAAACTTGTGAACACGTGTGCTGCACAATGCAACCCGTCAAATACAGCAGCTGAACTTGCTGAAAGAATTATTCAGGTTTTTAGTTCAAGCGAACAAACACCCTCTGAACTGGCCATCGACAAGTTAAAAAAAGAAGTCAGAAATCATTTTTAGCATCTGACAAAGTATAGAATGAAGAAAATAAATTTCATATTCTGGTCAATTAGCTTCTTATTATGCACTTCGTGTATGGTTGATGAGCAATGCAGGCAAAACAGATTTGTTGCAATGAAAATTGACTTCTTTCATGTTGTGGCAAATAAAACAAAGGATACAATAAAAACGACAACACTTTCTCTTGATAGTGTGTCTGCCAGAGGATTGAAGTTTGATAATCAAAGTTCTAAATTCATTTACATCGATTCAGTATTGAGTTACAAATTTCCAAGCACTAATGTAGATCTTCCTCTCAACAAATTTTCAACCATATCAAAATATGAAGTGAAATTCAATACAACAATTGACACACTAACTATTTTGCATACAAACTCAGATTATTATTTGTCATTAGAATGTGGTTGTTTAAAAGTTCACAGCATTGATACAGTTCTGACAACCAATCATTTCATTGATTCAGTAAAAATTACAACACATACAGTTAATAATACAAATGCAGAAAACATTCGCTTATATAAGTAGTCTGATTCTTTGCACGTTAACTTTAACTGCTGTGGCTCAGAAGAATATAAAAACTCCGGAAAAGGACAATACACCTTTGTTTAACGGATTGACAATTCAGTTAGATGTAGCTTCAGTTGCAAGTTCATTCCTATCAAATGGAGAATCGTATTCATATGAAGCCGGAGCTCAGGTGGATTTAAAACATAAATATTATCCGGTTTTTGAGTTAGGTTACGCCGGAGCCAACAAAACATCGAACAATGACATTAATTTCAAAACAAATGGTTTATTCGGTCGTTTAGGCGTTGATATCAATTTAATCAATCCAAAAAAAGACCAAAAACCAACGACAAATCTATTTTTGGCAGGAATAAGACTTGGAATGTCAAATTTTCCTTATAATGTTTCAAATGTAATTATTACAGACAATTATTGGGGTGGAAGTGAAACATTTAATTATCCGGCGAAAATTTCAACTAAAGTCTGGTATGAGATAGTTGCAGGTGTTCGTGTTGAAGTAACTAAAAACATTTACATGGGTTGGACAATAAGGAGCAAAAATATGTTGAGTCAGGATATTGCCGGTGAAGTTGCACCTTGGTATGTTCCGGGATTTGGAACAAATACGGGCAACAACTGGGGCTTCAATTACACAATAGGTTATAAACTTCAGATACCTATGAAAGTAAAAACCCGAACAAATAAAGAAATAAAGAAGAAAAAATAAATAACACCCAATTTAAAATTATGAATTCAATTGAAAATTTAAACCGTGCAGCTAACAATATCCGTATATTGGCTGCTTCTGCCGTCGAGAAAGCAAAATCAGGTCACCCCGGTGGTGCCATGGGTGGAGCAGATTTCATTAATGTTTTATATTCCGAATTTTTGGAGTATGACCCACAAAATCCTAAATGGGAAGGTCGTGACAGAATGTTTTTAGATCCGGGACATATGTCGCCAATGTTATATTCTGTTTTAGCATGTACCGGAAAATATACCATGGAAGAACTGGCTCAGTTTCGCCAATGGGGAAGTCCGACTCCGGGACATCCTGAAGTTGATATTATGCGCGGCGTTGAAAACACTTCTGGTCCACTTGGACAAGGTCATACCTACGCTATGGGTGCTGCCATTGCTGCAAAATTTTTAAAAGCCCGTTTTGGTGAAGTAATGAACCAAACAATTTATACATTCATTTCGGACGGTGGAGTTCAGGAAGAAATTTCGCAGGGTGCCGGACGTATTGCCGGTCATTTGGGATTGGACAATCTGATTATGTTCTACGATTCAAATGATATTCAACTTTCGACTGAAACAAATGCTGTAACGAGCGAAAATGTAGCTCAGAAGTATCTTGCATGGGGTTGGAATGTAATTGAAATCAATGGAAATGACGCTGTTGAAATTCGCACCGCTCTGAAAGAAGCTAAAAACGAATTGCATAAACCAACTTTAATTATTGGTAAAACCATTATGGGTAAAGGCGCATTGAAAGCTGACGGAACAAGTTTTGAACGCCAATGTGCTACGCACGGAATGCCATTAAGCGAAGGTGGAGCTTCTTATGCTGAGAGTATTAAGAATTTGGGGGGAAATCCCGAAAACCCTTTTGTTATTTTCGAAGAAACAAAAGCGTTATACGCAAAACGAGCTGCTGAGTTAGCTGAAATCGTTACTAAAAAGCAAGCTGCAAAGGCTACGTGGGCAAAAGAAAATCCTGAACTGGCAAAAAAGCTGGAAATTTTCTTCTCAGGTAAAGCTCCTATTGTAAACTGGGATGCAGTAGTTCAAAAACCAGGACAAGCATCACGTGCAGCTTCTGCAACCGTTTTAGCTGAACTTGCTAAACAAGTTGAAAATATGGTTGTTTCGAGTGCCGACTTATCAAATTCTGACAAAACTGACGGTTTCCTAAAAAATACAAAAGCATTTACAAAAAATGATTTCAACGGAGCTTTCCTTCAGGCCGGTGTGTCTGAATTAACCATGGCTTGTGTTTGTATTGGTATGAGCTTGCATGGTGGTGTTATTCCTGCATGTGCAACGTTCTTTGTTTTCTCTGATTATATGAAACCTGC
The DNA here is from genome assembly GCA_903929065.1 of uncultured Bacteroidales bacterium. GTDB lineage: Bacteria > Bacteroidota > Bacteroidia > Bacteroidales > Paludibacteraceae > Paludibacter. The sequence goes on from CAIYTJ010000329.1 coordinate 3,035, forward strand.
AGTTCGAATGGCTGCATTGATGGAACAACCTGTGAAGTTCATCTGGACACATGATGCATTCCGTGTAGGCGAAGATGGTCCAACTCACGAACCGGTAGAACAGGAAGCTCAAATCCGTTTGATGGAAAAATTAAAAAACCACAAGGGACATAACTCAATGTTGGTTTTGCGACCAGCCGATGTGGAAGAAACTACTGTGGCATGGAGAATGGCACTGGAAAATACTCATACACCTACAGCACTTATACTTTCCCGTCAAAATATTGCTGATTTACCTTCGGCAAATGGTCGTAAAATTGATGCAGTTCAGGCTGAAAAAGGTGGCTATGTGGTAGAAAGCGATGAAAATCCGGATGTAATTCTGGTGGCTTCCGGTTCTGAGGTTTCTACACTTAACGAAGGAGCTGCTTTGCTTCGCGCCGATGGAATTAAGATTAAATTGGTTTCTGTTCCTTCTGAAGGTTTATTCCGCAGTCAACCAGCAGCATATCAGGAAAGTGTATTACCAACCGGAGCTAAAATTTTCGGTTTAACGGCCGGACTTCCTGTGAATTTACAAGGATTGGTTGGTTCGAATGGAAAAGTATTCGGACTTGAATCTTTTGGATTCTCTGCACCTTATAAAGTGTTGGATGAAAAGCTTGGTTTTACAGGCCAAAACGTTTATAATCAGGTAAAAAACTGGTAAACCGTTGACTCACTAATTAAGTTGATTGGATTATCAAAATAAAAAATGCGTCAGAAGGGTTACTCCAACTGACGCATTATTAATTCCATTAATTTTGCATTTCAACAATTCAACTTAAAAACCTATCAAATGGATATTCTCTCCATCATAATTATCGGCATTGGATTAGCCATGGATTGTTTTGCTGTTTCTATCAGCAAAGGAATGCATGCAAAAAAGCATCATTTTGGTTTGACATTCAGAATGGCAGTAATGTTTGGATTATTTCAGGCAGTGATGCCATTAATTGGTTATGCTGCAGGTTCAGGTTTTGCACAATACATGAAGCAAATTGATCATTGGATTGCCTTTATTTTGCTTGCATTAATTGGTGGTAAAATGGTGATTGAAAGCCTGAAAACAACCAAGTTGGAAGACAATAACGAAAACGACAAGCTACAGAATTCTTTTAAATGGTCAACTATTGTGTCACTTGCATTAGCCACAAGTATTGACGCATTTGCAACCGGAATCGTTTTTGTCCCTTTTCCAGGAATAATCTGGAAAGCAATGATAATAATAGGTTTTATAAGCCTTATTTTTACCTTTTTAGGGATGTACATTGGTGTTCATTTTGGAAAACGCTTTCATGTTAACGTTGAAATGATTGGAGGTATTATTTTAATTGGAATGGGTTTAAAAATACTGATTGAACATTTAATAGCTTAAAAAGCTATACAAATAAATATTAATTTTCAAAAAAACAAAAAATGACTTTTAAAAAATTGTTTGCATTTTCTCTTCTTTTTTTATCATTCACTGTTACTGCTGCCGAGCCAGTTACAACATCTTTCAAATTTTACGGATATGTTGCAAACGAATTCTTTTTCAATTCACGTCAGAATGTTGAAATGGTTGATGGTGCTATAATGCTATTTCCAAAGCCAGTGTCTCCCAATGCTGTTGGGGCCGATGTTTCCGCAACACCTCAGGCCGAACTGTTAAGTGTAAACTCAAGATTGGGATTAGACATCAACGGCACACCTATTTTAGGGGCAAAATCGTCGGGTAAAATTGAAGCAGATTTTGCCGGAACCGGTGCAACCTATTTTGTTTTCCGAATTCGACAAGCTTATGTAAAGCTGAATTGGAATGAAACAGAATTATTGCTTGGTCAGACATGGCATCCACTTTTTGGAAATGTAATGCCTTTAACTCCATCATCAAACGCGGGTGCTCCTTTCCAATCCTTTAACCGCAGCCCGCAACTTCGCGTAAAACAAAACTTAACAAACAATTTATCTTTTACAGCGGCAGCTATATACGAAATGCAATACGCTTCACAGGGACCATTAGGAACAAGCAGTTGTTATCTCAAAAATGCCATTATTCCGGATTTGTTTGCAGGGTTGGAAAACAAAACCACTCACTGGACTACTGGTGCGGGTATTGATTTCAAAACATTAAAACCGGATGCCATGAATTCCGCAACCATCTCATCAGTAAGTGCAATTGCTTATGCACAATATGTAAAAAATAATTTGCAAATCAAAGCAAAGCTTACATATGGAGAAAACCTGAGCGACCAGCTTATGCTGGGTGGTTATGGGGTAAGTAAATATGCAGCAGACTCTGCAACAGTTCTTTCCTATACAAATTTCAAAAATATGAACGGGTGGTTTAATATTGTTTATGGTACAAAAATTCAGGTAGGCTTATTGCTAGGTGCATCTGA
>CAIYTJ010000330.1 GCA_903929065.1 uncultured Bacteroidales bacterium
GATGCATTTAAAGATTACCCGGAGAGCTCGCTTTACATGATAGGAGCCATTAGTGAAGCGAAAGAAAAAGTGACCACCGGCAAACCCGTTGCGCCAGACAAACCGGATTCAGAAATCGAAAAGAAACATGACTCAAAAACCACCGTCGAGTGAGCCGGTACGGATTTTTTGAACAGAAAAAATTGGTTTGTTAGTTTGGTTCCGGTGTTATTTTTACAATAACCAAGGAGTACCAATGAGTAAGAAGTCGGCATCCGTATCGAAAAAAGTGACACAAGTAATATCGCAGATTAAGACCGGAAGACGAACACGTCGTCCAATAGATGAAAGTTTAAAGACCAAAATAGTCCTTGAAGCGCTCAAAGAAGCAGAACCGATAAATACGCTGGCAAGTCGATATTCGGTTCATCCAAACCAAATTAGTACATGGCGCAGGCAATTTCTTGCTAATGCTTCTATGGCCTTTACCGGCGATAAGAATGCGGATCAAGAGCTGGAGCGTTTGCGCGCAGAGCGTGATGGATATGCAAAAAAGGTTGGTGAACTCACTATGGATGTGGAATTCCTAAAAAAAAACTTGCGGAAACTGGGCATGTTATGAGGCAAAACATGGTAGACATAAAGAGCAAATCCATAACGATAACCAAGCAATGTGAGTTACTTTCGATTTGCCGGACATCGATTTATTACACACCGCAGACGAGTTTCAAAAACAAGGAACTTATGGATCGTATCGATGAGTTGTTCACCGAGGATCCTACTCGTGGCACACGTCGTTTACGGGCGGCACTACACAAGAAGTTCAACCTCACGGTTGGTAGAGGCAAGATACGTAGCCTTATGTCCAGAATGGGCATCAATGCCATATATCAAATGGTGAAGACGTCGATACCTGACAAGGCGCACAAGAAGTATCCCTACTTGTTGCGCAATGTTGTCATTGATCGGGTGAATCAAGTTTGGAGCACCGACATAACTTACATCCGCCTGAAAGGTGGCTTTGTCTACCTATGTGCGGTAATTGATTGGTATAGCCGATATGTGTTATCCTGGAGATTATCCACAACACTTGACACAGCGTTTTGCGTTGATGCTGTTGAAGAAGCCATTACGAAATACGGAAAACCAGAGATATTTAACACCGATCAAGGGTGTCAGTTTACGAGTGAAAGTTTTACCTCTGTTCTTACAAAGAATGAAATTCAGCTCAGCATGGATGGTCGGGGACGTGCTCTGGACAATGTGTTTGTTGAACGGTTATGGAGAACTGTCAAGTATGAAAACATATTCATAAGAGGGTATGAAACGGTACCTGAGTGCAGAACCGGTCTGCTGAAATATTTTAATTGGTACAACACCCAGAGAGAACACTCGTCACTCAAGAACAACTACCCGGAAGAAATATATTTGGGGCATATCGCATTAGAGGATGCTGCTTAATATTATTTTTAGAAATAGGATTACAACAATGCCGGACGAAATTAAAGATATCAATTTTTTTGTCAAATAAAGTGGACCGGCTCAGTTCGCAAGCTGGTTGTTCTGCAAACTTCTGCGCGTACGAAAAAACATTTATAGTTTTCGGCGCAAATTTCAAAGAAAGTTTTGTGAGTTTTCTTCCGGGAAATTATCAATTAAAGTTACAATTAGTTTTGTGTGCGTCCTAATGTAATATTTGAAATTCATGCGAAATGGCGAATATTTGCGCTAGTTCTTTCGGAGCAAATCGCGAATTTGGCACGGCAAACATTGGCGTTTTTGCAAAGTTAATCCTTATAAGAACCATTTTCAGTCTGCCGGCAAAATCTGTGGTTCTTTCGATGTTCCATTCATTCTAACTATTTTTGCGGCAGTTTGTAACTGCGTTCTTTCGAAAATTGTGGCACGAAAAATTTTAGGCAATCGTCCAACAGCCGCAAGTTACAATTTGGTACCTGCGCATGCCGGGCGCTTATCGCAAACTTTCGCCCGTAAAGCTTACCTGGCCTAAATGAAAGCGTAGCGCATTACTGGCAAAAATTTGCTGCACGCGCACTTGTGCGTAAGCGTTTTCACCAGTGGTTTCTAAAATCGGCTAAAATGAAAAGAATCATTTTTCTTTTCAAGTAAGTTCGTGCTGGTTCAACGCTCACGCACTACCGGCATTGCGGGTACCAAACTGCAACTTACGGCGAACGTTGTAGGTAACAAACTGGTTAAGCATTCACTTTAAATACTTTACTTAAATTAACAAAACAATTTTCAATCATTTTCAAGGAGTTTCATGAAATATTCCATTATCATTCTATGCTCGTCAATGTTGTTTTTTTCTTCGTGTAACAAACCTCTTGACTCTAATGTCAATACTGGATCA
>CAIYTJ010000331.1 GCA_903929065.1 uncultured Bacteroidales bacterium
GGACGCGGTGTGGCCGTGAAACAAGGTGACAAAACGATTGCATACAAGTGCGATTTGTTCGTTGCCGGCAGGATTCTTTGGAATGTATAATAGTTTATAGTTAGTAGTAGGTAGTTTATAGTTAAGACTTATTCTCCTACTACTAAATATGATTTAAACAGTATTTAAACAACAATTACTTATTCAAAAATTACGATTATGAATCCATTTAGATTTAAAATTTTGCTTTTGGTGGCTGTTATGGCTACTTTGTTTTTCTCGTTTGGTAACGCTCAGGCGTGTAGTTCGGTAATGCATTATGCACAAAACATTTCGCCACAACACATGGTTGAAGCTGCTGCTTCGTTTGCTATCGTACCGTTAGCAACCTATGTAAAGGATAATTGTACAATTTCAGTCAAAGAACTTGGTAAACTAACAGATCAGTTTGGTAAATTAAAGGTTCTTACCGTGGTGTTAGAGTCTCCGACTTACGACGCATCCGGCACTTTAATAGAACCAGGAGAATTTTACAGTTATGCAGTGAAGCGTCCAGACCCCGGAACAATCAAAATGATGATGAATTATGCTAAATCAGGTAAGACAGACGAATACATTGAAGCATTCATAAAGAACTTAATAGTAGGTGGAGATGTGGAGGCTCTTAAAACCAACGGACTTGTTTACTTAGGACTTGCTTCGGAGGTGGATAACTTCTTAAAACCTTATCAAAGTTTTTTAGACAAAGCATAAGGCGCGAACAAATACAAGATGATGATTTAATCAGTCAGGTCGATGCCATAATCAGGCACGAATACGGCATCGACCCTGATACAATCACGTTCGACAAGTGGTGTAAGCTTTATGCAGAATGGCAATATATCACCAAAGTAAACCACGCAAACCAAAAGGCTGCTATAATCGATGCTGCAGCCGAAATTCTCAACGCAATAAACAGTAATGTCAGCACAAACAACCAGTTGGATACTTGAATTAGTTGATCATATCTCTTCACCTATGAAGAATGTGGTTGCTCATTCAAATAATGCGGCAAAAGGAGTTGAAAAAGTTGGTGCTGAAGTAAATGGTTTAGCGGGTAAGATGAACGGAATCGCGAATCTTCCCGGAAAGATTTTAGGCGGTTTGGGAATTGGTTTCGGAATGTTTCAGTTCATCTCCATGATGGACAAAGGCATCGAAAAAGCACATGAATTACACGCTGCTGAAGCGCAAATTGAAGCCGGTCTAAAGAGTACCGGTTATGCTGCAGGAATGACCATGCAAAGTATTGGAGATGTTGCAAAACAGATTAGCTCAAATTCAAAACTGAGTAGAACTGATTTGTTATCCATGCAGTCTATCCTGGTTACATTTCCGGATATAACTTCAAAAACTTTCGGAACTGCGTCACAAGCTATTGCGGATATGAGTGTCCGAATGAAGCAAGATTTAAGTTCTACGGCTGTTCAGGTTGGAAAAGCACTTCAAGACCCTGAACGTGGAATAACAGCACTTCGAAGAGTCGGGGTGAATTTCAATAAAGAGCAAACTGAAGTCATCAAAAACTTAGTGGCAAATGGAAAAAAAGCTGAAGCGCAAACTTTGATTCTCAAAGAGCTAAATACTGAGTTTGGCGGTTCTGCTAAAGCTGCTTTTGATGCTGACCCATTGGCACGGTATAACAAGGCTGTTGGTGGAATTCAACTACAAATGGGTGAAGCGGTTGTTGGAATACAAAAAGTGTTGGCTCCCGGCTTAGAAAGCATTGCTTTGTTTATGAAAGATATTTTTACCAGAATTGGTGAGAATATGCAGCCGGTAATGGATGCCATTGCTCCGATATGGGATTCTATCACATTGGTTTTTAAAACTGCATGGACTTATATTTCTGCTTTTTTGGGTCAGGTCGGTGGAGTTCTTGAATTTCTGACCGGTACAAAGTCAACCGGCGATGGTGTGGTTGATACCATGCGAACAATCGGTGCTGTTCTTGAGTATCTGAGTTATCCAATCAAAGCCCTGGGTGACATGCTTGTTTTTGTTATTGACAAATTCGGTTTTGTTGCTATCGGTTACGGAATTATAACAGCTGCACAATGGCTTTGGAATATTGCGATGGATGCAAATCCTATCGGTTTAGTGATTGCCGGTGTTGCTTTGTTGGTTGGAACTATTATGTATGCCTGGGATAAGTTTGGCGTTTTCCGTGGTGGTATCATGGCAACATGGGAAGCAATAAAAGGTTTCGGAAATATCATTAAGGAATACGTTATTGATCGCATCAAAGGAATTCTATCCGGATTGGGTGGACTGGCAAAGGCAATTGGACAATTATTCTCAGGAAATTTCAAAGAAGCCTGGGCTACAGCAAAACAAGCCGGTGCTGACTTATTAGGTGTTACAGCTGATCAGAATGCAATAAAAAATGCTGCAGCTGCCGGTAAGAAGATTGGTTCGGCTTATCAGAAAGGAGTTACTGAAGTTGATGCTATTGATAAGAAAAAAGCGGCAGATGCTGAAGAAAAAAAGAAAAAAGACACAGACCTTTCAAAAGATAAAACATCGCCAATCATTCAACCAACTGCATTAGGTAGTGGTGGAAAAGGCGGTTTATCCGGTTCGGGCGGTGGCGTTGGTGGTGTGAAAAGCATCACGCAACGGATTGATATTAAAAATTACTTTACCGTGAGTGAAGGAAGCAATGTGGAAGCCATTGCGGAACGTGTGGTAAGAGTTATAAATGACCGGTTGAGAGATGCAACGGTAGCACTACAGTAGACCCCTAAACCCCCAAATGGGGGCTTAAAGAAAAGAATATGAACGAAGTGCGGCGAAAGTTCGGCATGCTCTTCCA
>CAIYTJ010000332.1 GCA_903929065.1 uncultured Bacteroidales bacterium
AACTACAGGTTTATGAAAACCTGGCGCGTAAAGGATATATTTGCTTCGGTGGATTCAATTCCTGTTGATACACTTCCGCTCAATTATCAGATTTCCAATCCGATAGATAGATTCAGTATTACCAATTCGTATAATGGTAATTTAGGATCGCCAATTCAGTCAAAATTGTATTTTGACCGGCCTGCTAATACAGATTTTATATTCGCCAATGCCTATTATCCGTACTTGATGAATATTGATCATGCCACCTTTTATAATGTAAAAACTCCATTTAGTAATCTGGATTATAATACAGGAGGTTCATTGCATCGTGATGAAGATCATATAAAGTTCTTATTTACAGTAAATCCAAAAAAGAATTTAAACTTTGGAACAACGCTTGATTACATTTATGCACCGGGAGAATATACCAATCAAGCGATTCAACGCTTTTCAGGATCATTATTTGGCAGTTTTCAGGGCAAACATTATTCGGGAACCGGTTTGATTTCTACTAATGATTTAAGTAATTATGAAAATGGTGGTATAGTGAGAAGTACTGATATAACCTCACCAAGCCCAGGTGTACAAGCGATTGATATTTCCACAAATATAACAGGATATTCAAATTATAAACAAACTCAATTGTTTTATAAACAGGAATATAGTATAGGATTCGAAAAACAAATAAAAGTTTCAGAAGATTCAATTAGAACCGTATATATCCCGGTTACAAAATTTGCACATACATTCAAGGTTGACGATTTGAGAAAGCGATATTATGAAAGCTCTGTTGAAAAAACTTTTTATAAACATACTTATCTTCCATTTGCACAAACAAACGATACCTCTGCCATACAAACATTTACAAATAACTTTTCCATAAGTCTTGCAGAAGAATATAATAAATTCCTGAATTTTGGATTAACAGCTTTTATAGAAAATGAACTTCAGAACTATACATTCAATAAAGACTCGCTGGTAAATCACATGTTTGCTTCCTCAACCAAAGTTGGTGGAATTTTATCCAAGCAACGTGGGCAAACTTTTAGATATAACGTGTTGGGCGAACTTTATTTTGTCGGTTTTAAAGCCGGAGATTTTAAACTTGAAGGCAATTTAGGTGGATTCTTTAAACTTGGAAAAGATAGTATTTCGCTGGTTGCCAACAGTTTTGTGCGAAGTGATAAACCTTCCTACTTTCTGGAACACTATCAATCCAATCATTTTAAATGGGAGAATAATTTTGGAAGTACTTACCGAACTCATATCGGGGGAACTTTTTCCATTCCAACACGTTCTTTTTCGTTGAATGTTTCTGTTGAAAATATTACGAACTATGTATATTTTGACACAATTGCAATGCCCGTACAATTTTCAGGTAATATACAGGTTTTAGCTGCAAATCTGAGACAAGATTTTCATGTTGGAAAATTTGGATTGGAAAATAATGTGGTTTATCAGTTAAGTTCACAACCGGGAATATTACCACTTCCTCAATTGACGCTGTATGAAAATTTATATTATAATGATTTGTGGTTCAAAGTTTTGAGTATACAATTAGGCGTAAATTTGCGTTACCATACTGCTTATTTTGCACCGACTTATATGCCGGCAACGGGTCAGTTCTATAATCAGATTGCAACTAAAATTGGAAATTATCCAATGATGAATGCCTATTTAAACATGCATCTGAAACGGACCCGATTTTTTGTTGAATATTATCATGTAAATCAAATGTTTATGAAAGGTCCATCATTCTCCATGCCAAATTATCCGATTGATCCGGTAAATATAAAACTAGGAATATCGTGGAATTTTTATGATTAAAATGATAGAATCCATAATTCGTTATTTTGACGTAAAGAGATTTCTTAATTTGAAAAGAAAAACTCAGATTGGAATTGTTTCAGGAACAGTTGCGATATTGATTGCAATTTTCTTATTGATTCATCATTCAAAGACAAAAATTCATGATTTGCCTGCAATAATTGAATCAGGAAGGTTGACCGTCCTGACCGACAGCAGCAGCACCGGTTTTTCGGTTAAAGGTGATAGTGTGAGTGGATTTCAGTATGAAATTATTAAAGCTTTTGCCGATAGTCTGGGATTGGAATTGGTGATATCTGAACAAAACGATCTGAAATCAGGTATTGAGGACTTGAAAAACGGTGATTATGACGTGATTGCAAGCTTTATTCCGGTCACAACGCAGTGGAAAGATGAAATTGCATTTTCAACTCCCATTCAAACTTCAAGGCAGGTTTTGGTTCAACGGTTGAAAAGAGATTCCTTGAAACAGAATATCATAAGCAAACACTTTCAGCTGGCTAATGATACGATTTATATTCCGGAAAATTCGCCTTTTAAAATGAGGTTGCAGCATCTTTCAAATGAAATTGCCGATTCAATTTTACTCATTGAGATGAGAAGAATGAGTTCGGAGCAAATGGTTCATTTAGTGGCTGTTGGTAAAATTAAATATACAATTTGTGACGAACAGTTTGCACGAAAATTGAAAGTAAAATATCCGAATTTAGACGTTTCCATGCCAATAGGTTTTGCACAACAAGAGGCTTGGGTAGTGAATCCAAACTCGAAAGAATTGCTTGATAAATTAAATGATTTTCTGGCTGATTTTATTGGAAGTTCAGCTTATTGGAAAATCTATCGGAAATACTATAATTAGTTTATGTCACTTTTCTGTACTTTATAAACTTTATAACTTTATAAACTTTCAACTAAAAAATTATGCCATTAAATATCCCTGTAACCTTACCGGCAGTTGATGTTCTTCGGGAAGAAAATATTTTTGTTATGGATTCG
>CAIYTJ010000333.1 GCA_903929065.1 uncultured Bacteroidales bacterium
AATTCCCAGAAAATATACATTTGGAAGATATTGGTTGCAATAACCAGTCCCAACATGGAGAAAGTAAACAGCGAAAGGAAAGCATAATAGCGTTGGAAACCTTTTTCACCGCTCATGTAGCTTAAACTGTAGATATTTACCATAAATGAAACGGTAGTGATTACAACCAGCATCATTACTGAGATAGGATCCAGTAAAATACCCAAATCAATATGAAGGAATTCGGTAAAACGAATCCATTCAATATTCATAGCAACCACTTTTTCGTAAACACCATTTATTTTGGCGGTTGTGAAATATTCCCAGGCAGTGTAATAAGAAAGAGCTGTTATAATACCTAAAACAACTGTTCCAATTGTTCCCGCTACTTTTGGCTTCCATTTTGAATCAACCAGTCCCAACACAATGAAACTAAGAAGCGGAAGTACTAAAATTAATAATGTATAAGTCATAATTTATCTAAAGCCCCCTAAATCCCCCTTAGGGGACTTAAAAGATAGTTCATACTCTCTTTATATATTCAATTTAAAAAATGTTATACCCAGTCTTAAAGTCCCCCATGGGGGATTTAGGGGGCTTTACTCTTTCATTTGGTCTAAGTTTCCAACTTCGACGCTTGTCAGATTACGATAAATGTTGATAATAATCGCAATGGCAACAGCAGTTTCACAAGCTGCAATGGCAATGGTGAATAAAGTAAAGTAAAATCCTTCCAAATGACCCGGAAACAAGTACCGGTTGAATACTACGAAATTAATATCGGCAGCATTTAGCATTAATTCAATCGAAATCAGAATCATCAACATGCTTTTGCGGGATAAAAAGCCGTAAACACCGGCAAAGAACATGATTAAACTTACGCCTAAGTAAAGCTCCATGGGTACCTGACCGGCTAAAATGTTATTTAAAATATCCATAATTTATTAGTTGAAAGTTGAAAGTTGAAAGTTTGTAAAGTAATTGACTTTATACTTTATGAACTTTAAAAACTTTATACTGAATTATCGTTTTCTTGCAATCATAATAGCACCTACAATACAAGCCAGCAGTAAAATACTGATTGTTTCGAAAGGTAATAAATACTGGTATTTATCGGTTCCCATCATGGTATGACCTAATTGTTGTGGAGTTATATCGGCCTGTGCCACTAAATCGGAAACTTTTTTGACGTTGTAATAAATGATGTGAGCACAAAAAGCCAAACCGGCTATTGCAGTAAGCCCGGCTGCGATTCTTCTAACCGGTAATTCTGTTTTCAGGCTTTCACCCGGACGGTTGGTAAGTAAAATGGCAAAAATGAACAATACCATTACACCACCTGCATAAACTGCAATTTGTACAGCAAACAAATAATTGTAACCCAACAATAGGTAAAAACCTGCTGTGGCTAATAATACGAATAATAAATAAGTTGCTGAACGAATAATCTGTTTGGAAGTAACAGCCAAAATCGAGAAAATGATAACGATTGCCGCTAATACGAAAAATATAATTTGTTGTGCCATAAATTAGTTAATAGTTGATAGTTGACAGTTTATAGTTAACAGCCAATCACATTTATGTTAATTCCTATTCCGCTTTAGGGGCTAGGGGTTCTTTCTTTTTGTCTCTCAATTTCGAACCTTCGTGATTCAATTGTTGTTTGAGTTTTTCGCGGTTAAACACGGCGTTTTCGAATGTGTTTTCAAACTTGATGGCATCAGAAGGGCAGGTCAGAACGCAAAGATTACAGAATGTACACATTCCCAAATCCCATTGGTATTTATCCAGAATTTTCTTCTTTTTACCATCTTCGGTTTCAATCATTTGAGAAATCACCTTGATCGTTCCGTTCGGACAATTCATTTCGCAGATACCGCAAGCAGTACAAGCGTGTTCGTTGTTTTCGTCGTGCGGCATGGTTAACTCACTTCTCCAACGATCCGAAATTACCAGTGTATCTCTGTTTTCTGGATATTGCCGTGTCACTTTTTTAGTCCACAACTCTTTCCATGTCACCGACATACCAAACAATAACGATTTGATACCGGTAAATAAACCTGAAAAATATTTTGATACTGAACTCATATTCAATTAATAATTCATAATTAATAATTCATAATTAGCTTTCGCTGAACTTTGTTTCATTTGCCGCTTACTACTTGCCGTTTGCTGTTGAATTAAAACCAACCCGGTAATAAATCGGTTAAAGTCAATCCGGATAAAACCAGAATAACCATCAATACTATATTCACCAGATTGATTGGCAAGAGGTATTTCCATTCAAGATTCAATAATTGGTCGATACGCAAGCGAGGGAATGACCAGCGAACCCATAAACTTAAGAAAATCAATACGGCGGTTTTTCCGAAGAACCAAATGTATGAAGGAATGTATTCCATAATACCGTTGAACGCTACCCAGCCTTTTACCTGAATTGGCATATAACCACCAAGGAATACAGCAGTCGCAATAGAAGCAATGATAAACATGTTCAGATATTCAGCCAGATAATAGAATCCGAATTGAAGTCCGGAGTATTCTGTGTGGTACCCGGCTGTTAATTCTGATTCAGCTTCCGGTAAATCGAATGGTCCACGGTTTGTTTCAGCGTGACCTGAAATCAGATAAATAATAAATGCTATTAATGACGAAATATGTCCGTTGAATAAGTTCCAGCAATAACGCTGACCTTCAATCATGGTTGAAAATTGCATTGTTCCTGCCAACACTACGATTGTCATTAAAGCAAAACCAGCAGAAAGTTCGTAGCTAACAAACTGAGCACCGCTTCGCATAGCGCCAATCATCGAATATTTGTTGTTACTAGACCAACCGGCCAGCAATACTCCGATAATTCCGAGGGATGATACAGCAGTAACATATAAAACACCGATATTAAAATCGATTGCATGAAGTCCTTTTCCAAATGCAATGGCTCCGAAAGTTGCCATTGAAGCCACAATCATAAAGAAAGGAGCCGCGAAAAACAAAAACCGGTCTGAACGATTGATTTTTACAATTTCCTTCAACAGGATTTTGACCATATCTGCAACCGATTGCAAAAGTCCCCATTTACCAACACGGTTCGGTCCGAAACGTGCCTGAAAGAAGGCTGTAATCTTACGCTCTGCATAAATAAGAATCAATGCTATGACTGCATAAGCGGCTAGAAAAGCAACGCCTACCAAAACAAACTCGATGAGTAAAACCCAAAATTCAGGTAGACTGCTTCTCAAAGCAGCATCCAGCCAGCTTGTCAGGTTTGTAACTTCTAACGGTTGTGAATAATTTAATATCATAATTTTCGAATTTCTCTAATTAAAACGAATTACACGAATTTTAATATCACCGAAGGCAAATATCAATGAAATTAACGGTCAATATCAGGAATTACATAATCCATAGAACCACCAATACCAATAAAGTCGGAAATTTTTTCATTCTTACAAATCAATGGCATAGCCGAAACAAGTGCCATAGAAGGTGAACGGAATTTCAAACGGTATGGGAATTTATCACCACGGCTTTCAATAAATACACCAAACTCACCACGGCAAGCTTCCACGCGCGAATAAAATTCACCTTCAGGAAGACGGATAATGGCTTTTGTTTTGGCACAAATATCACCTTCAGGGATATTGTCAATCAATTGTTCGATAATATGAAGCGATTGTTCAATTTCGTCCAACCGGTTAAGGTAACGAGCGTACGAATCACCTTCAGTACGGATAACTTCGTTGAATTCCACTTTGTCGTAAAGTGCATAAGGAATATGTTTGCGGATATCGCACGACCAACCCGAACCACGTCCGGCAGGACCTGTAACAGCGTAATTGATAGCATCTTCTTTCGAAAGATTACCAATTCCAATCATACGACCCAAGGCAATTACATTGTGCGAGAAGAAACGGTCGTATTCTTTCAGTTTGTCGCACATATAAATAATGAACGATTTCACGTCTTTCTGAAAATCGTCATAAATATCGAACATCACACCACCAACCACATTTTGATTGATAATCAAACGTCCACCGCAGGTTTTTTCAAAAATATCCAGAATGATTTCGCGTTCACGCATTCCGTAAATAAAGGCGGTTGTTGCACCAAGGTCGTTGGTTTGGCAGGCCCAAGCCAACAAGTGCGAATCCATGCGGTTCAATTCATCCATAATAGTACGGATATATTGAGCACGTTCCGGAACTTCAATTTCAGCCGCTTTTTCAACAGCCATACACAATCCGTGACGGTTAATGTTAGCCGAAAGATAATCCAGACGGTCGGTGAAGTGAAGAATTTGCGGGTAAGTAAGCGTTTCGCTCAGTTTTTCAATGCCACGGTGAATATAGCCGCTGTGAACATCAATTTTCTTTACAATTTCTCCATCCAGCGAAGTGCGGAAGTGCATTACACCGTGAGTGGAAGGGTGTTGTGGGCCAATATTGATAATGTAATCGTCTTCTTCAAAAATGTTAACAGTTGATTCCACCAATTTTCCATCAATTTCCATGATGCGTGGTGCAATGTCAATAATATCTTTACTTTCAAGATTAAGCGGATTCAGTTCAGGATTTGCATCGTAGTCTTTACGAAATGGAAAACCGTTCCAGTCGCCATTCAGGAAGAACTTGCGCATATCCGGATTGTTGATAAAACGGATGCCAAACAATGCGAAAACCTCACGTTCGTTGTAATTGGCTGTTTCAAATAAATCGGTAACCGAATACAACAACGGATTTTCGCGGTCGGTAGTTCCGGTCTTCAAAACAATTTCTTTCGAAAGGTCCTTCGACGAACAAAGAAGGTAGTTTACGCCCAGTTCTTCACCACGATCCATACCGGTTAAGAATACCAGCGTGTCAAAAGGCAGTTCCGCATTGTCGCGAAGTGTTTTGGCTAACAAGTGCAGTTTGGTATAATCAACTGTTACCGTCAGTTTTTGCTTTTCTTCAATAACTGCATCTTTTACAGTATTAAGTATTAGCTTTTTTATATTTTCCATTATATATAAATGTCGAATGTCTTATTCTTTTCTGAACTATAAACTACCAACTATAAACTATCTCTGCTTGTTTCCCAAAAATTGTTCTACCTTAATTTTGCGTTGCAACTGCATTAAGCCATAAAATAATGATTCAGGGCGTGGAGGACAACCCGGAACATATACGTCTACCGGAATAATCTGATCAACTCCGTTCACCACGTGGTATGAATTTACAAACGGCCCGCCGGAAATAGCGCAAGCGCCCATAGCCAGTACATATTTTGGTTCAGCCATTTGGTCATAAACACGTTTAATAAGCGGTGCCATTTTATGAACCATCGTTCCGGCAACAATCATTAAGTCGGCTTGGCGTGGACTGTTACGCGTAACTTCCATCCCAAAACGGGCAATATCATTATGTGCCGCAGCTGTAGCCATAAATTCAATACCACAACAGCTTGTAGCATAAATCAACGGCCAGATAGAATTTGAACGTCCCCAGTTGATGAATTCGTCAATCTTACCAAGAACCACATTTACACCATTGGCTTCGAGTTCTTTGATGTAATTTTCAAGATACTCGTTGTCATTGAATTCCGCAGTTGGAATTCCTTTTATATTGACATTTTTTAGTTCCATTTTAGTACATTTTTCTTCCAGGCATAGGCCAGACCCAAACCAAGAATAACGATAAAGAATAAAATACTGTACAATCCGGTATAACCAAGATCACGCACTATAGTTGCCCAGGGAAACAAGAAAATTGTTTCTACATCGAACATCAAATACAGAATGGCATACAGGTAATAACCAGCCTTAAACTGCATCCAGGAAGTGCCATGCGTTGGAATTCCGCATTCGTAAGGTTCTCCTTTTTGAAGGTTGAATGATTTAGGTGCTAAGAGAATGGCAATGCCTAATCCGGCAACCACTAATGAAATTCCGGTCAGGAATACGGTAAGAAAAAGCGATAAACTGCTCATATAAATGAATATATTTGTTTGCTTTAAAATCGGCTGCAAAGGAACGATAAAAATTTCTATTGTGCGAATAAATTCATTTAAAAAACCTGTTTGATGGCTTTAGCTGGAATTTTGTAATCCCGAGGTTGCAAATGAGTTATATATATGAAATTCAATAATATATGATTTAAAGGTAAAATTTAGAGCATGTGGAATTATAGTATATTATATTTTGTTATGGTATTTATTTTAAATTTTCAGGGCATAAACATTATTTTTTGAATTTCACCTTAAATTAGTTATGAGTATATTGTATGAATAATATTATTTGTACTTTTGACACCCAAATATGCATATAAATATTTAAAATTCAATTAAACTCAATCATGAGAAAGCTAATATCTTTATTTTTACAATTCATCATTATTTCATCGGCCTTTTCCGCAACCCGCTTTTACAGAGCTTCTTATCGCGATGATCCGTCTACAACCATTGTTATCGGTTGGTGCGATAATGGAACATCGACCAATGCTAAAGTTTATTATGGTGAAGTTGATAATGGTACAAATTATGCATTATATCCAAGTAACCATGCTGTTGACCGCACTCAATCCGTTTACAGCCTGAATAATTATTTTGCACGGCTTACCGGATTGAAACCTAATACTATTTATTACTTTGTGGTGCATGATGACTCCGGAACCAGTGCACGAATGTATTTCAAAACAATTCCAGGTGACCCAAATACCGGAATTACCTTTATATCAGGCGGCGACAGCCGAACGGGAACTTCATCCGAATCCGGTTATTTATTGTGTCGACCTAATCGTATGACTTGTGATTCGCTAGTAGCAAAAATTCGCCCTGATTTTGTAACGTTTAACGGTGATTTTGTTTACAGTGGAAGCACAACTTATTGGACAGATTGGTTTACCGACTGGCAATTTACATTAGGTAATGATGAGCATGTTGTACCCATAATTCCTGTGATGGGAAATCATGAAGCAGCTACAGATGTCTATAATTTGTTTGATGTTCCAATTTCAAATGATTATTTTAGTTTGGGAATGGGTGGTAATTTGTTGCGTATTTATTCGT
Source organism: uncultured Bacteroidales bacterium (assembly GCA_903929065.1). Taxonomy (GTDB): domain Bacteria; phylum Bacteroidota; class Bacteroidia; order Bacteroidales; family Paludibacteraceae; genus Paludibacter. The sequence continues at coordinate 7,024 of CAIYTJ010000333.1, forward strand.
TGAATGATGAAATAGGGACCACTTGTGACGCTACAGAACTTTCTTGGCTCACAAATGATTTAAAACTTCATACCGCTACAACAGATGAACCATATTGGAAATTTGCACAATACCATGCTCCGTTTGTTCCACATGCAAAATATTCTGCTAATACTACCATTAGCGGTTGTTGGGCACCATTATTCCAACAATATAATGTAAAATTAGCCTGTGAAGCACATGCTCATGTTTTAAAAGTTACCTGGCCGATTGTTCCCTCAACTGCAACCGGAAACGATCATGGTTTTATCAGAAATGACCAGTCTGGAACTGTTTATATTGGAGAAGGAAGTTGGGGTGCACCTCAACGTCCGTTATATACTTATTATAATGCAAATCAGGCATACAACTGGACACGGAATCAGATTCAATCGTCCGGTTTTCAGGTAATCAATGTAACCAAACAAAAGATTGATGTTCGAACTGTATTGGCAACTGGTGCAAAATATGTTGGACAAGTGCAGGTGAACGATCCGGAAGGTACTTTACCCTCAAATCTGACTGTTTGGAATCCGTCAAATGGTAGTGTGACAACATTGAATTATAATGGAACACTTTCAGCTTTCACGAATGTAAAAGATGATATAACCAATTTAAAAGTCTTTCCTGTACCGTCAAATGATTTGGTTACAGTTTCATTTAATGAAATAAATTCAAATGGATATATCAAGATTTATGATAGTCTGGGTGCTGAAATCAAAACTGTTACCGTAAACGGTGGTTCCAGTTCTAAACAAATAAATGTTTCTGATCTTACACCCGGAACTTATTCAGTATTTGTTATTTCGAATTCAAAAACTCAAAGCTGCAAAATTATTCATATTTAAAATTTATTTTAATAACACAGCCTTTTTTGTTTATCTTTGCACCAATTGATCAATATGAAGTTTTTGGCAACTATATTATCCGTTTATATTCTGTTTCTTGTCGCATTTCCATGTGCCGACAAACCAGATGTCAATGTGTTAGAAAAAACTGAGTTTACTCAATCCACTACCAGTTCATCGCTGCCAGATTTAGATCAGTGTTCGCCTTTTTGCGTGTGTAGTTGTTGTGTATCAAGTATCATTCATCAGGTATTTGTTTTATCATTCCACAATCTCACTGTTACTCACTATCGTTTTCCGGAGTTAATCCAGTCTTTCCATTTTGCCCGTTTTGCCTCCATTTGGCAACCTCCCCAATTGAATTAATACATCCATTTCGTTTATTAATACTTGTTGCAAAAGCATCAGGTTGAACTTTGTGTATTAATTTAATTCATAAATTGTATGATTGAACGTATCATTCATTTTTCAATAAAAAATAAATTTATTGTCGGGTTATTTATTGTGGCTTTGATTGGCTGGGGAACGTACTCGCTGACTCGTTTGCCTGTGGACGCCATTCCCGACATTACCAATAATCAGGTGCAAATCATTGCTTTGGCACCATCGCTGGCTGTTCAGGAAGTGGAAAGTTTTATAACTGCACCCATTGAAGTTTCTGTGGCCAATATTCCCGATATTATTGAGCTTCGTTCCATTTCCCGCTTGGGATTATCTGTTATTACTGTTGTTTTTAAAGATAATGTTGATTTATACTGGGCGCGACAACAATTGAACGAGCGGTTAAAAGAAGCCGAAGAAGCCATTCCTCCCGGTTTAGCAAAGATTGAACTGGCGCCAATTTCTTCCGGTTTGGGAGAAATATTCCAATATCGGCTTGCAGTTGAAAAGGGCTACGAAAATAAGTATAACCCGATGGAATTAAGAAGTATTCAGGATTGGGTGGTTCGCCGTGAGATGCTTGGAACCATTGGTGTGGCTGACATTAATAGCTACGGCGGTTTTGTAAAACAATATGAAATAGCCGTGAATCCGGAGCGGTTGCGCGGTATGAACCTGACATTGAACGATATTTTCGTTGCGTTGGAAAAGAATAATGAGAATACCGGAAGTGCGTATATTGATAAAAAACCAAACGCTTATTTTATTCGTGGAATTGGATTGGTAAAGACGATTGAGGATATTGAAAAAATTGTTGTCAAAAGCAATTCATCAGGAATTCCTGTTTTGGTTCGCGATATTGCCACGGTTCAATTTGGAAGTGGAACGCGTTACGGAGCTTTTGTGGTCGATACAACCGAAGCTGTGGGCGGTGTGGTGATGATGCTGAAAGGTGCTAATGCGCACGAAGTTATTCAAAATGTGGAAAGCCGCATTGCTTCTATTCAAAAATCGCTTCCCAAAGGTGTGAAAATTGAACCGTTTCTGAATCGTTCGGATTTGGTGGGACGAGCTATCGGAACTGTTTCGCAGAATTTACTGGAAGGCGCTTTAATCGTCATCTTTATCCTGATTTTATTGCTTGGAAACTTCCGGGCTGGATTAATTGTGGCTTCAGTTATTCCGCTTTCGATGCTTTTTGCACTTTCATTAATGAATCTTTTTGGTGTATCGGGAAACCTGATGAGTTTGGGAGCAGTAGATTTTGGATTGATTGTGGATGGTGCGGTGATTATTGTGGAAAGCGTGGTTCACCGCATTTCTCAAAGCAAAACACATCATCCCGGCGTAGAAGTACTTTCGCAAAAGCAAATGGACGAAAATGTGTTTGATTCAGCCAAACGGATGATGAGTTCGGCCACTTTTGGTCAAATCATTATTTTGATAGTTTATTTGCCGATTATGGCATTGGTTGGCATTGAAGGTAAGATGTTTCGCCCAATGGCACAGGTTGTTGTGTTTGCATTAATTGGAGCAGCCATTCTTTCTCTGACTTATGTTCCAATGGTTTCGGCTTTGTTTCTGAGTAAGAAGACCGTTCATAAAACCAATTTTTCGGATAAGTTGATGAGCAAAATACAACATGGCTTTAATCCCATCATCATTTTTGCATTGAAAAGAAAAATGTTGGTTTCAGTTTCTGCCATTGTTTTGTTCATTTTTAGTTTACTGGTGTTTTCAAATCTTGGTGGGGAATTTATTCCTCAACTGGAGGAAGGCGATTTGGCTGCCGGAGTAATGACCTTGCAGGGCGGTTCGCTTACCAACACGGTGGAAATGGTTGAAAAAGCCAATAAAATATTGCTGGCTAATTTTCCGGAAATAAAGCACGCAGTCTGCAAAATAGGAGCGGGGGAAATTCCGACTGACCCGACACCCATGGAAACGGGTGATTATATTATTACACTAAAAGATAAAAGTGAATGGACTTCGGCAAAAACTCGCGAAGAACTGGTTGCAAAAATGGAAGAAGCTTTGATACCACTTGCCGGTGTGAAATTTGAATTTCAGCAGCCTATCCAAATGCGTTTCAACGAATTAATTTCAGGTTCGAAACAGGATATTGCTATTAAAATATTTGGTGATAATCTGAATACACTGGCTGAAAATGCGTCTAAAATAGAAAAAATAATTACGAATATTCAAGGAGTTGAAGATATAAATGTAGAAAAAGTTACAGGACTGGCGCAGGTTCAGGTTAATTATAATCGTGACCGGTTGGCACAATACGGATTATCCATAGAAGATGTAAACCGGGTTTTGCGTGCTGCTTTTGCAGGTAGTCAGGCAGGAGTTGTGTTTGATGAGGAAAAAAGGTTTGGATTGGTTGTACGCCTTGATAAAGACTATCGAAAAAATTTGGATGATGTAAAAAATCTTTCGGTGGCACTTCCCGGCGGCGGCCAGATTCCATTTGAAATGGTAGCTGATATTTCCATTCAGTCCGGTCCTGCACAGGTTTCAAGGGAAGACACCAAACGACGCATTACAGTCGGTTTTAATGTTCGAAATAGGGATATTCAAAGTGTAATAAAGGAAGTGACTGATAAAATTGATAAGCAGATAAAATTGCCGACCGGTTATTATATTTCATACGGTGGTCAGTTCCAGAACCTCGAAGCTGCCCGAAACAGGCTTTCAATTGCTGTTCCGGTGGCATTATTGCTTATTTTCGTGTTGCTGTTCTTTACGTTCCATTCTGTAAAACAAACGTTGCTGATTTATTCAGCGGTGCCCATGTCTGCCATTGGAGGTATACTTGCACTTTGGATGCGTGGAATGAATTTTTCCATTTCTGCCGGAGTTGGTTTTATTGCGTTATTTGGCGTTGCTGTATTAAATGGAATCGTTCTTATTGCCGAGTTCAACCGGCTTGAAAAAGAGGGAGAAACTGATATTGAAGAGCGGGTGAAAAAAGGATTACATACCCGTTTACGTCCCGTAATTATGACAGCAGCAGTGGCTTCACTTGGTTTTTTGCCTATGGCATTATCAACTTCGGCCGGTGCTGAAGTTCAAAAACCATTGGCAACGGTAATTATCGGCGGATTAATCACTGCAACTCTTTTGACATTAATTATCCTACCGGTGTTTTATGTCATATTCTCTAAAAGAAAATTCAGCTTCAAGGGGAAAAAGAGATCAATCGGTGTTATTCCGATGATTATTTTGCTGATTCTGGGTTCGATGTTCTTCAATCCAATGAAAGCACAGTCAGTAAAGCAAATAAATCTCCATCAAGCCATTCAAATGGCACTTGACAGCAATTTGTCGGTTCGTTCTTCGGCTTATTCGGTTGATTTGCAAAAGGCGTTGAAAGGAGCATCGGTTGATATCGGCAAAACGTCTATCGATGGACAATTCGGGCAGTTCAATTCCTATTCAAATGATAACAGTTTTACGGTTTCGCAATCTTTCGCTTTTCCTACGGTTTATGCAAACCAGCACAAACTTGCTGTGTCCAAGGTAAAAAGCAGCGAATGGCAACTCAAAGGTTCTCAGCTCGAAATTGCCACACAGGTTAAACAGGTTTACTGGCAACTGGCTTATCTCTGTTCGAAGCAAAAGTTATTAAGTTATCAGGATAGTTTGTATTCAGGCTTTATGCACTCGGCTGAATTACGTGCCAAAACCGGTGAGACAAATCAATTGGAAATGATTACTGCCCGCTCGCAAGCTATGGAAATAAAGAACCAGTTGCAGCAGTTAAGAGCAGATATTGGAATATATAGCCGAAAGTTACAAACACTTTTAAATACGAAAGTGGCGGTTTATCCTGCCGATACGGTATTGAAACGAATACCTTTTGTTCCTTTACGCGATAGTGTGAGTGTAACTCAAAATCCTATACTCGGCTTGGTGAAACAGGAAATAGACGTTTCTCATAACGAAAAACGAGTGGAACAAAGCCGTATTTTACCTGATTTTACCATTGGATATTTTAGCCAGACTATTCAGGGAACACAAGATGTAAATGGGTTCCCACGTACGTTCGGAACGAATTACCGTTTCAATGGATTTCAGGCAGGCATTTCCATTCCGATTTGGTTTTCTCCTTATACAGCGAAAATAAAAGCTGCAGGAATCAATGAAAATATTGCACGCACAAATGCCGAGAATTACCATAAGTCATTGGTAAGCAATTACGGCGGTTTACTGGACGAATATGAAAAAAATGCCGGAAACGTAGACTATTACGAGAAACAGGCATTGCCCGAAGCGACTTTGATTATTGAACAATCCACACAAAGCTACAAAGCCGGGGCAATGAATTACATCGACTATGTGTTGAGTTTGGGTCGTGCGGTCAGCATTAAGCAAAACTACCTGGATGCGTTGAATAACTTCAATCAAACCGTTATTCAGATTGAAAACTTAACCGGAAAAATATTCTAAATCAACTAATAAAATTAAATTCAAATGAAAAAACAAAATATCTTTATAGTTTCATTTTTATCAATCATTGTATTGGCTTTATCAGCCTGCAAAGGTGGAGCGAAGTCCAACGAAGAATCAAAACCGACTGAAGTTATCGCCGATAATATAGTAGAAATGCGTGCCGACCAAATCAAAGTGGCTGGAATTCAAATGGGAATGGTGGAAATGCGAACAATGAGCGGAAAACTCAAAGTAAATGGTGTGGTGGCAGTTGCTCCTCAAAATATGGCTGCTGTTTGTGCACCGTTTGGTGGTTTTATTAAAGCCACCGGATTGATGCCAGGCAAAGCAGTAACCAAAGGCCAGGTGTTGGCGGTTATTGAGAATGCTGAATTTATCGATATGCAACAAAACTACCTCGAAGCTAAAAGCAAGCTCGAATACAGTGAAGCCGATTACAAACGTCAATCGGAATTGTATAAAAACGATGTTTCGTCGCAAAAGAATATGCAGCAAACCACCAGCGAATATAAAATTCTGAAATCGCAGGTAAGCGCACTGGAACAAAAACTGGCACTCATTGGTATTAATGCCTCAAAACTGAACGAAAAGAATATTTCCGGAACTATTAATCTGGTTTCACCGATTAGCGGTTATGTAAAAACAATGAATGTAAGTATAGGAAAATCGGTATCGTCCACCGATGTGCTTTTCGAAATTGTAAACAACGACCGATTGTTTCTTGAACTCACTATGTTCGAAAAAGATGCAGGTATGGTGGCACAAGGACAAAAGATTCACTTTTTTATCAATAACGAGACCGAAGAACATCAGGCAGTTATTTATCAGACTGCAAAATCCATCAATGCCGACAAAAATTATAAAGTATATGCCAGCGTGGTTGGAAAATGCAAAAACGTAATTCTGGGTATGTACGTGAATTGTATTGTTGAAACATCGGGAAATAAGGTGACTGCCTTGCCAACTGAAGCCGTTGTGAACTTTGAAGACAAGGACTATATTTTCGTTTATGAAAAAGATAAAGTGGAAAGCGGCAAGAATTTTACCGAATACCTTATGATTGAAGTTCGGAAAGGCGTGGAAGATGATAAGTTTATTGAAGTGCAATTGCCAGAAGGTTTCAATACAAAAACCACCAAAGTAGTTGTGAAAGGTGCTTACAACCTGTTGTCGGCCAAGAAGAATGCCGGCGATATGGCGTGTTGATTTTTTGAAACCGCAAAGAGCGCTAAGAATCCGCAAAGGAGGAAAATAAAAACTTAGTCCTACTTTGCGGTTGAATCTTTACCGAACAAAACCAGGTCTCTGTTGTTTTGGACACAATATGGAAGCAACCCAACAACAATTATATAAACAGGCTTACCGGTTAAGCCTGTTTACCATTTTCTACAACATCATCGAAGGTGTTGTTTCCATGATTATGGGTTATCAGGATGAAACACTTACACTGTTAGGATTTGGAATTGATAGTTTTATAGAAGTTATGTCAGCCATAGGTATTGCTGTTATGATACTTCGCATTAGAAAGAATCCCGAAAGCCCTGTAAGTACATTTGAAATTAAGGCGCTGAAAATAACCGGCACAGCATTTTATATGCTTTCTGCCGGTTTATTATTTGGAATAATTCTGAATCTGATAAATCACCATAAACCCGAAACAACCTTTTGGGGAATTATTATTTCTGTAATTTCAATTGGTGTGATGGCGAGGCTTTATAGCGCCAAAAAGCATATCGGGAAGCAATTAAACTCTCAAGCCATACTTTCGGATGCAGAATGTACGAAAATCTGCATATACATGTCTATTGTATTATTAGTTTCGAGCGTTATCTATCAACTCACAGGCTTTGCCTATGCCGACTTGCTTGGAACGGCGGGATTAATCTGGTTCTCGGTATCGGAAGGAAAAGAAGCATTTGAAAATGCCGGGGAAGATAAGGAGTGAACCTTGCAGGAAATAATTAAATCAGATATTCTTTTTCGCACCCCGATTTAATCAACAGTTCGTTTATTTCCTTTTTGAGATCGACCATTCTGAGCTCCCGGTCCATAAAATAGCCGTTAAGATGTTTGTATTGATTTAATGCTTTTTGTAACTCAACTTCCATTTTCTTTCGTTCGGTAACATCAATCATAGTAATCAAACATAAATTGGTATTTTTGGACACAATGGCATCAATATGAACATACAACGGCTTGTCATTCCTGGAAAGTAATAATAATTCGCAGTTCTCTTTCTGATTATACACAAAAGTTTTAGAAAATAACTGATTAAAATCCTCTAATGAATCATGCGAGACATAAAGTCCGAACTGGGTGCCTTTCAATTGACTGCGATTTTTCCCCAGTGTCTCGGCTGCCGAAAAATTCAAATCGATAATATTTCCTTCATTCGAAAGCGTTACATAACCGGAAGGGGCAAAATCATATAAATCAGTGTATTTTTCCATGATTGCCTCGGCTTCTTCCCGGGCTTTCATGAGTTCTTCGTTCTGCATTTCAAGTTCAATCTGATGAACCTGCAGCTCATGTATAAGTTTCGGATGGTCAACTTCAGATATAACTTTACCAGACTTTCTGTTTTTCAATTCCTCTTCTGCCTTCTGGCGAAGTTCTAGTGCTTCAGATTTGTCATTCTCTTGTGTTTTCATGGCTTATATAGATTTATGTTAAGGTAATAAATCAACCGTTTTTTTGAGTTCTATTTCCAGTTTTTTGAGCTCGGAAATATCCGTCATGGTAAACATGCATTTACTATTATCTTTAGATACCTTTGCATCAACATGAACGCACATTGATTTATCAACTGTATCTGTTTTGTGCAATAAAATCAATTCACAGTTTTCTTTTTCTCTGAGC
>CAIYTJ010000334.1 GCA_903929065.1 uncultured Bacteroidales bacterium
AGAACAAATTGAAATTTCCCGTTATTATGAAAAACTTCCTAAAGCAACATTAATTGCAACTCAGGAATTTTTGGAAGACAAAGTTTACTACCGGAATCCGATTAAAGATAAATTGAAATAAACAGTATTTCAAGGTTTTAAATCATATTTAGATAAGAGAATATCGCGCTTTTTTAACGCTTTATTCTTTTATCTATTTTTGTTTGTGTGTAGTTCAATTCATTTTTGTATTTTTGTAAATAAATTGAATTTAGCAAATCGGATTTTCAAACCGGATTGTAAATATATAAGCAATAAAAATTATCATGCTTAAAGGAAAAAAAATCATCTTAGGTGTTACCGGAAGTATAGCTGCCTATAAGTCAGCACAAATTATACGATTGCTTGTCAAAGAAGGAGCTGAAGTAAAAGTAATTATGACTTCATTGGCTAAAGAATTTATAACTCCGCTCACGTTGGCAACACTGGCTAAAAATCCGATTTTGGTAGATTTCTTTGATCCGACCAATGGTGATTGGAACAGTCATGTTGATTTGGGTTTATGGGCTGATGCTTACCTGATTGCTCCGGCAACTGCAAATTCAATAGCAAAAATGGCAACCGGTGTGGCTGATAATCTTTTACTTACAACATATTTGTCGGCTAAATGTCCGGTTTTTGTTGCTCCAGCAATGGATTTGGACATGTTTGCCCATCCTGCAACTCAGCACAATATCGAAATGTTGAAATCAGTTGGTAATCATATCATAGAACCTGCAAGTGGTGAATTGGCAAGCGGTCTTGAAGGTAAGGGGAGAATGGAAGAACCTGAGGTAATTGTCAGTTATCTGGACAATTTTTTTACAGAGAAACCTTTATCGGGCAAAAATATTTTAATAACTGCAGGTCCAACATACGAAAAGATAGATCCGGTACGTTTTGTAGGAAACTATTCGACCGGAAAAATGGGATTTGCTTTGGCGGAAGTCTGTGCAAAACGGGGTGCAAATGTATGTTTAGTTAGTGGTCCGGTTCAATTAAAAACGAAACATCCTAACATTGAAAGAATCGACATTGAATCAGCCAACGAAATGTATGAAGCTGTGACAAACCGGTATTATTCAATGGATGGAGCTATTTTATGTGCAGCAGTGGCTGATTTCACACCAAATGAATCTGCAGAAAATAAATTAAAAAGAGAAAAAGAAAATCTTTTGTTGGAATTGAAGCCAACTCAGGATATCGCAGCTTCGCTTGGTGAAATGAAAATGGAATCTCAGTTTTTGGTTGGTTTTGCGCTCGAAACTAACAACGAAGAAACCAATGCAATTGCCAAAATGGAAAAAAAGAACTTTGATTTTATTGTTTTGAATTCCTTGAAAGATGCACAAGCAGGATTTGGATTTGATACAAACAAAATCAGTATTTTATATCGTTCAGGTACGAAAAATGATTACGAACTGAAAGATAAAAAACAGGTTGCAGAAGATATTGTGAATGAGATTAGTAAGTTACTATGATTAAAAACTAATTTGACAAATTAAATACCAATACATATTGAATATGAAACAATTTGTGCTCATAATGAGCTTTTTACTGTTTGCCGGATTAACCAGTGCTCAGGAATTGAATTGTACTGTTCAGATTAATTCCGATCAGGTGCAGGGAACGAATAAATCTGTTTTCAACACACTTCAAAAGTCTATTTCAGAACTTATTAACAACCGAAAATGGACCGAGTTGACTTTTGCAAACAGTGAAAGGATAGAATGCAGCATGAATATTGTTGTTAAAAGAGTTGATGGTGATGCATTTACTGCTGAAATCCAAATTCAATCACGTCGGCCAATATTTAATTCAACTTATAATAACTTATTGCGTTTTTAGAGAAGAAATGATAAGTAGACCGCTGGCAGCATTGCATGTATTTGTATTTTGTTCATTCATTTATGCGAAGATTGGCATATCTTGCATTAATAATGTACATACTCGCTTGAGAAGAGTGGGTTAGAATGTGGCG